>NZ_JAVRCK010000109.1:199-25579 GCF_034530815.1 Nostoc sp. DedSLP03 | reverse complement strand
GTCTTCCAAAAGATGGGTCTTCCTTTCCGTCAAATGCACTCTTGGGATTACTCCGAACCTAGCGATCGCTCTTACAATTGATATAATGCAAGGTTTTTTAGCGGTGGGAGAAAAAAGAACTTATTTATAGCCTAAATCTGAGTTGCAGAGTTATGTAATAATAATCTATTTTAATGGTTCAGATATTATAACTCTTATGGAATCTGGTTTTTAGGATTTGCTTGCATTTTGCTCAAAGAAAAACTGTAAAAGAAAAGACTATTTTGAATGACGATTTTTTAGATTAAATGGTGCGATCATCGTATGCATCTAAATCATTAAAAAAACGTTGTGTGTTCTCATAAATTGAATTTTGAGATAAGAACTTGTCATTCGTAACAATTACAAGGTCAACACGCTCAAGAATTTCATCACGCAATCCTGGATAGTAATTTCTATGAGTAATTTCTAGGAAGCAAACATCCGGCAACTGGACTATTGCCACACTTGCAATATCTGGCTTCAAATATTCGCTGTAATACTGCTTTAGCAGCGGCAAGACATCAACTCGATTTGATAATATTGAGTCATAAATTTTATAAGTAGCTGCTTATTCTTGCAGTGCGCGAACAGCCTCACGTACTGGTATACGAAAAAATTCTCTGTCAGAACTGACGCGATATGCAGCAAATCTCTGATGTAGTTTTCTTTCAACCAACTCGCATTCAGAAACCAATTCATCATAAATAACGATAAAAGGAGTCGGCACTCCAGTAGTCCGAAGTTGTTTAGCCCTCAGTTCGGATGTTTGCTCTGTAAGCCCAATTTTTATTTGGTCAGGAAATGACGGATTGAGTAGAACATAGACAAAGCCTTGAGCCATAACTTGTTTAGTTGAAGCAGTTTGTGAATAAATGTTTTGGACAATTTTCTTGATTTTCACCAAATCTCTTTATTTTACTAGTTATTAGAATGCAACTTTCCGTTTAATTCGCGATTTGCCACAGTTATCTGGAATTTTTCAATCTAATCTCTCCATTTGCACATTCTATGGTGTACACACAAGTCTCTTGATCTGCACTTTTGATGCATCGACCTGCACGTTTGTTGCATCGACCTGCACGTTTATTGCATCGCCTTGCACGTTTGTTGCATCGCCCTGCACGTTTATTGCATCGCCCTGCACGTTTGTTGTATGGACTCGCACGTTTGTTGCATCGACTTGCATCTTTGTTGCATCAACCTGCAAAAATTTAGGTTACTTGCGATACTCAATCAGACAACAAGATTGCAAAGCCTTCTTGGGTGAAGTGTTTATCGTGTGTCAGTACCTCTATGATCTCCAGTTGGCGCATGGTGTGCATAGAAATGCAATCTGTCAAGCTGTAGCCTTTATCAAAACGTTGAGAATACAGAGCTAGACCACCTAAAAAGGATTCGCGTGTTTGGGGAATAACTTGAACCCGATCATTTTGTAGAATGCTTTGTGCTAGTTGAAATATTCCGCTTCGGGTGAATCTACCAGCAGTTGAGAAATAATTCACAAACTCAGTCAGCACTTCATCGGTTGTAATTAGTTTTCTTTGCATCAGTGATTTGTGTATGTCTTGAGTGCGGACATGCCATGCATCTCGTGGATTAGCAAGCGCTATCCAGTAAAACGTGTCTACGAAAACAGAATTCATGCTGATGTTTGAGGAGTTCCGTAAAGATACTGATCGTGCTCCTCTGCGCTATCTGTGTGCAAGTTAACCAGTTCTTCAGGAGGAATACTCTGAGCAAATTGCGCGAACTCGTTGAAGAGATTTAGCAGAGAGTTATCTGCTTGAACAGGAGAAGCAATTACTTGAATGCTATCTGCTTCTTGAATACTATCTTGATTAGAACCTTGGAAGTTAGATTGCGCCTTTACAGACTGCAAAATGTACAAAATTGCTTCTATCAGTTCCTCTGGTGCTTGCTCAATTTCTCGAAGAAGTTGCTCTTTCGCCGTCATTGCTGATACCCTCAAGCAAATACTTGAAATTTTACTATTAAGTTTAACTCCCATCACTCTCACTTAAATAATATTTTAAGCGATCGCTTTTAAGGATTGTGTGTCAGATGCACAATAAGTAGACCTTATAGCGATGTCTGCGACGGGCTATTCGGTGTTGCCCTCACTCGATAATGAACTAGGCAATCACATTAAACCGTCCAATCTTCAATCAACAAGCTGGGTACTTTGCCTAAATCCCAATGATTGCGCGTTAATAAAACTAATTTACGGGATAGTGCGATCGCAGTAGAAGAAGTAGACTGTTGTTGCGATCGCGTGATGAGGGAATGGGATCGCTAGAATTCAGTTAGCAAAAGCTCAAAATTTTTATCGCTGGAGTAAGTTTGTCTATAACATTGATTTGCTTGTAGCTTGTTATACAATTTTACATCGTTTTCTGACATGGTAATGCTCATTCTGTCATAACTCTTGAGCTTATTCCAAAAGTTTGATTCAAACATAATTAGAAGATGTTTAGAACTAATTGGATAAACTACTTGGACACCATGTGAAGCCAGACCAGTTCCAAAGTCCTCATGCGGTTTGATTACTATTGGATTATCTGAAGTACATAGTGAAATCGAAGTTGAGTTCACACCAAATAACCAGATATGACTTGATAATATTTTTGAGATTTCTGAATCATCACCTTGATCGAGAATATTAGATATATAAAATAAATGCTGTGCTATCGAGTCTTCTTCGATACCTACCTTTAACAAATTATGAAAAGGAATTGAATTATTTGAACCTTCTGGATCAGGAAAGATATCTTCTAGATTATTTATATTATTCTTGAATAGTGCCTGATCCATTCTTTTCTTAAGCTCATCTAAAGATTGAAACATTTCTCTAATCTGCCGTCGAAGCATAGTTGTCCTGACTAACTGAAGCGCTAAAAATGCAGAAAAAATTTTCTTTGCCTCTTCGTTCAAAACTCTATGAGAGTAAAATAAGTTATTTTCCTCTACTTTTTTAAGATAATTTATGATTTATTTTAGAAAGTATCCAAATCTTAATTCTACTTTAGCAAGATCCTGTTCAATGACTTGAGATTTTGTTTTATCCCTCAAGTTATCAGGTAAAAATGAATCAGGAAAATCATTGAAATATCTCTGTTGAGCAACGTTCTTTACATGAGATGTATAGATAGATTTTTCTATCTTATCCAACACAAATAATGTATATTCATTAGCAAAATTTCTTAAGTAGCATTGAGGTACGAAATGCTGCTGTTTAACCTTATTCATTGAAAGAAATCCTCTAACCTCAATAGAATAGATACCTAAGTAGTATATGGTGCGATCGCTTTTAATAACTAAATCATTGCGGATTCATCCGAATCAAGTCTGTCAAAATACTATCCAAGCTGCCGTTAACTTGAATGCGATCGATCTTCTCTGCAATCCGCTCTAACACTTCGAGTTCCTTTAAACGCAATGCAACGGGGTTATCCTCCATCACTTTGGCAGTGTTTAACATACTGCGAGTAGCAGCAGTTTCTTCTCTACGTCTGACTACGTTTGCTTGAGCGGCTTTTTCTGCCTCGACTACCTTGCTTAAGATAGTCTTAATTTCACCAGGTAAAATAATATCTTTGACACCTACAGAATCTACTTCAATTCCATAGTCTGCGGCTTTCTGGCGAATGTATTCAGAGATGCTTCTATCTATTGCACCTTTATCCTCTAATAATGCATCTAAGTTGCGTTCGCCGACTGCACCACGCAAAGCAAACTGTAATTCTTTGTACAAATAACCAGAAATATCTGATAACCCGTTTTTTGCCCTCAATGGGTCGAGTATGCGAAAGCCTGCGGTCAAGTTTAACCGCAGAGGTACTTTATCTTTAGAGAGGATGTCTTGACCGGATACTTCCATATTTTGGAGTCGGAGGTCGATGGTTTCGGTTTGAAAAGAGCGGCCAAATAACCACCAAGCGTGTACTCCTGGCGATCGCAGTCCTTGAAACTCTTGATTAATGTATACTAGTCCCACGTGTTGGGCGGGAACTTGGCAAATATGCAAGCAATTACGACTGAGCAATTTCACTTCTGTTGAACCTTCAACCAACTCAGCCACTAAGTTAGGCTGTAACTGAGCATCAGCGCTGATGTCGAGAATTTCCACTGCAACACCCTGCCAAAATAACTTCCGGGTGGTGGGTGGCAAAATAGAAATTACTTTCCCTCGATATCGCACAATTGCAACTTGCGAAGCCAGTAATTGCACGGTTTCACAGTAGGCAGCTATAAAGTCGGGATGTTTTTCAATGAGTACATCTTCTAGGGGAAAGTCTGGGTTAGGGATAATCCGACTGAGAATTCGGACTGTAACATCTCTATCTACCGACCAAAAAGCATACTCTCCTGGTTCTAAAGGTCGCACAAAATTATTTTGCAGATATAGTAAACCAATCTCATACTCTGAGATTTGAAACTTCTTCACTCCATTCAACGCAACTGAGCGCAATTGCTGTACAAAGTAACTAGGTAATTCTAAGCTTTCTTCCAAGTTGAATATATGAGACTCTACTTCAATAAAACCACGCCAAAAAGCAATCAATTTATTTGGTGCAACGCTTACCCAATTCTGACCGTAGCGGACTAATGCAACTTGATTGAATGCGGTTCTGATAATCAATAAGTGTTCTTGTAGTTCGGCTTGGTGATTTCGCAACAACAGTTCTAGGTTTTCAATTTGAGCTAGTGGCTGATTGAGGTCATAAATTTTTACTTGCCAATGCCGACCTAAATATGTATGTGTACCAGGTTGCAAAATTTTCTTAAAATCACTGCGGTGATATAAGATGCCGATTTCGTTAGGTTTGATATAAAACGTTTGCCACATAGTAATTTGCATAAATAATTTGTGTGATAGCTGAAGTAAGCTAGGCGATGCCTGAGTTGGGCGTAGCGATGTCTACGACGGGCTACGCCAACGCAACTAGCTAAGAAGATTTGATAAAAACATTTATAACCTTGCTTGAACTAAAGTACCACCTGTATATCACAGTTTCAGTACGGCAACAGTCCGAATTTATCTTGAGGTTCTTAGGTTTTATAACCCTATAAACAAAGGCTAAAGGATTGGTTTTAGCTTTTTGTATTATTATACTACAAAAATATTTACTCTGCCAGTGCAGGTTTTTACAGTTCCGGTGCGGGCAAAAGCTTCTCCAAAGCTGGATTAAGATTGCTGTTACTTTTCCCAAATTGCTCAATGGCAATCTAAAAAAAGAGAACCGCGCTCAAATATGCCGTTCGCTTTGCCAATCCAGAATCCCCAAAGGAAAACCAGATGTAGGAAAAGGAAGGAACATACTCAAGTTAGGGAGAGATACAGTTGCGCTAGCTCCTTGACTGTTATAAATACCTGCATGACAGAGTAGAAAAAACAAAAAGTTTTTTTGATTGGGTCTTTTTGAATACCCAATAATTCTGCGGCCTTGTCCCTAACAAGGTGCCCGTACCCAGGGCGAGGGTTTTGGTGAAAGTATAGGAATCGAACCTACAACCAATCGGCGATACACCGATCGCTCTACCAAATGAGCTAACTTTCATGGTGAAATAGTTGAAAGTACTGGGCGGTATACGCTATTACCAGAGGTTAGCGTACCAGTCGGGTATACAGAACCCAAACTACAGCTTTGTGACTTTGTTACTATCCCGGTTCAAATTTAGCACAGGAAAAAAGTAAAAAGGTGAATTATATCCGCTCTGGCTTTTCTTTGCTCAGGTACACCTAAAATGAGTTTTTTCTAGCAAAATAAGCAGCTTTAAAAACGTACTTCATCAGTTTGAGAGTCACCATATTTCTGCTTGATACGTTCCACGCTTGACTTAAATTCTGCACCTTTGGTCGGGTTAATCATTGCTACATAATTTGCAAACCCGGTAATTGCGGCAATTAAATTAGTTGATTTTCCCCAAGTTTTTCCTGATAAACCTTCTTGTTCTATTTGATATAGAGTTGCGCGAAAAGCTTTTAATGTCTTTTTAGATATATTTAATTGCGTATTTACAATAACACCTGTTACTTCTTGCTGCACTGATTTACCGGAAATCTTGGTTTTCTTATCATTAACAGTAAAACCTTCACTAGTAATAATAAATTTAGTGTTTTTAATCAAATTAGATATTTGAGACGATGCATCCTCAGAAGCAGAAAATGTTAAATCGTCAGCGTAGCGTGTATAACAAAACCCAAGATTTTCAGCGATCGCAGCCAGACGACTATCGAGATTACGGCAAACTAAATTAGAAATAGCAGGACTTGCAGGCGAACCTTGAGGTAAATGACGGTTTTCTGAAGCTGTATTGTTAATTTGTCCATTTATTGCTATTTCAGCAGTCGTACAAATCAAACTGAAAATTGTCGCCGTAGATTCTGAATAACCAAACCCAGAAAATAATTCTTTGACACGTTTGTAAGAAATTGACTGAAAAAAATTCTGTAAATCAATATTGACTATTACATTTGCACCAACATGTGGTTTGGCATTGGTGACTATCGAACGATTTTTACAAAAGCCGTGCGCTGCATTGTGAATTTCTAATTTTTCTAAAATATTATCTAGAATCCACCTTTGAGCAGCTTTAAGTTCGGGCTTTGGCGCAGAAATAATTCTATCTCCACCTACCTTTTTTGAAATTTTGAAAGGGAGGTAATGTGTAGTTCGGGATGTACTAGTTGTTAAAAAACGCAGTTTTTCTAAGCTTATTCCCATTGCCAAGGCTATTTCTTCGGCAGTATTATATTCAGCTAAACCATGCGATGCTTGCGGCGGGCGTAGCCATCGCAAACGTGCTAAATTATCATTTTGCAACTTTTCTAGATTACTTTCAGTCGCTAATGGGGTAGTGATTAAATTTTGGCTATACATACTACAAAAGATTTTTTAACTCTGCAAATGCAAGCGTTTACAGTTTAGGTGTGGGCAAAAGCTTCTCCAAAACTGGATTAAGATTGCTATTCCTTCTCCCAAACTGCTCAATGGCAATCTAGAAAAAAGAACCACGCTCAAATATACCGTTCAATTTACCAATCTAGAATACCCAAAGGAAAACTAGATGTAGCAAACGAAGGGACATACTCAAGTTAGGGAAAAATGCAGTTGCACTTACTCCTTGACTGTGGCTACCGAACTCACCCTTACGAGTGATAACCGACAGCAGAACACTTGCACCGCAGAGTTGAGAAAATGAGGGGTCTCGAATCTGTTAAGATCCGTACCATATTGGCTACCTTGGAAGGGTATTGTCTTTTAACCCGGACAGGGTTCTGGGTGAAAGTATAGGAATCGAACCTACAACACATCGATTATGAGTCGATTGCTCTACCAGTGAGCTAACTTCCTGGGGTTTGATACAGGAATCGAACCTGTGACCAATCGATTATGAGTCGATCGCTCTACCAACTGAGCTAATCAAACGATGGTATAGTTTAAAGGACTCGGCGGTATACGCTTATGCAAAAGCTTGGCGCACCAGTTAGGCGTATAGAACCTAAACTATAGCTTTGTAACTTTGTTACTATCCCGCTCCAAATTTAGCATAAAGGAATTGGGCATTGGGAGTGCTGCCCCAAATATGCAACGCCCAAACAACCTGTGCATACACACCAAGATATCTCGACAGTCCGCTCCAAAAAAGCATAGTGTTTTCTATCTTCCAAAGAAGTTTGAGCAATTATTCTTGGGCTTTAGTCTGGGAAAGCTAAACCAGTCATGGGGTCACGAATATACAACCCTAGCGTGAGACTACGGATTGCTTCATCCCAAACGGGTATTAGTTGCTCTGCTTGATCTGCCCAATAATCAAATGTAATTAAGCATTGAACATTCGACCCCAAACCAATGCAAGTCCGCGAAAAAGCTTCCCGTGGTTCTTCTTGAGTGTCAATGAACTTCATCTCTGTCCAGACAATTCTGGCAGTTTGACGCTTGACGGTAATAATTTCTCCCCTCTCAATGATGTTGCGGCTGTCGTCTTCCAGGACTTTCTTCAACGTGGATTTTAGCGGAAACTGGCTCCAGTCGTTGGGTGGGAGGCGATTAAAAGATACTTCTAGACAGCAATCATCGTTAGGTGGTTTTTTATCCATGAACTTGAAGGATTTTTCTTGTGGCTCAAAAACCCAATTCTGGGGAACATTGAAACGAACAGCGCCTCGATCTGCTACAAAAATTTTGTAACCTGATGGAGATTCCCAACGATGATCGGGTTTGAGTTCAAGCGTTTCTTTAATCCACTGAAGATTGCTTTTTTTACGCTTTGCCATAGTGTTTCTGCATTTTCTGCTGAAGAGGGCGTCACCAATAGCGTAGCGTAAAGCCTTTGGCATAGCTGTCTTTGAGACGCTACGCGTATGCTTAAAGCGATACAGGAGGATAACAGCCCATCGTAGACATTGCCCTTTTTGTTAATGTTATCAAATTGCTAGTATTTTGAATAACTCTTATATTAAATAAATAAAATTAAATAAAATTTTGATGATTTTATATTAAGGAATCCAAGGTAACTGTAACGTTGTGATTAAAGTTTCAGCTTTTAACATTAAAATCTTAGCCGCAGTGTTCATGGTTATGGATCATGTGTGCTATTTGCTAATGCCAGAGTTAAGAATCTTGCACTTAGTTGGGCGATTCAGTTTTCCCCTGTTTGCATGGCTTTTGGTTGAAGGCGAAAAACATACCCATAATGTATACCGCTATGGGAGGAGACTATTAATTACAGCAATAATATCTCAGCCTATTTATAGTGTGGTTTTCCAGAGTTTAGCACTTAACATTCTGTTTACGCTTCTTCTCGGACTTGTGATGTTGCGCTTAATAAAGCGTTACTCACAATTATGGCAGCAATTAATAATTATCGGCTTGTGTGCGGTAGTTGCTGAGGGCTTGGGCGTTGAATATAGAGTATATGGGATTGCAGTAATTTTCTTGATGTCCCTAATAGACAAACTAAAGCCCCAAGTATGGTTGCTCTACTGGTGCTTTTTTCACTTTATTTTAGTAACTCTATTTATAAGTGATATAGTGCAATATTGGGCAATTATTGCAGGATTCATTGTTTTTCAATTTAATGGAAAACAAGGTTCACGAGCTAGATGGTTTTATATGTTTTACCCGGCTCATTTAATTATTTTAGGTATAATTAATTACTTTGTGCAGTCCAGATAAGATTTATGATTTGATCGGCGATCGCTTATTTTGTTAATAGTATCAAATTCATAGTATCGGTAGGGTGCGATGTACAGCGCTTTAACGCACCCTTTTAGCTCAGAATTAGCAGTCTAATGTTGGCTATCACCCATAGCAAAAAATGCATCTATAAAAATGATTAACTTTCGGCAGTCGGGTGGATAGGCGTTGTTAAATAATTGGTACATACTGCCGAAGTCCGTTTATTACCTGCTCTCGATTGCTAGAGTTGAGCATACGAAGTACAAGCTTTTCGTAACCATTGCGACCAAGCTCGAAAATCGAGCAAACATTTGATACGAGTCCTTTGTTGTTATAGTACTTTAGGATTTCATTCAAAGTACCAAAAGCAGCTAACCTATCATACAAATTAAAATTGTTTGTGTAGATCAAATCAATATTTAGCGCAGCAGTGGCATTTACAACAGAGGTCTTTATTGCCTGAAGCCCAACTGACTTAGTATCAATCTTACGTAGATTGTTTTCGATTACCCTATATGTTCGCAGAAATGCTTGACGATCTATCTCTTTGCTAAGATATCCTCTTGCCATTTCAGTTGCACGATCAACAACATTATCAGGGTCAAGCCGTTGATTTGTAGCTATAAGGCGTAACGTTTCCTCATTGAGTAAAATGTTTTCAATTTCTGCAACATCAATACAAAACACACCATCCGTTGAAAGTGATTGTATTTCATCGTCCGTTCGATAATCTCTGTCAATGAGTCCGAAAACACTTACATGATGAAAAGAGGAGTTAAGTCGAAGTGCTCGAACTGATTCAATGACACTTTGACAGCCATTTCTAGGAACGACATTGTAATTTCTGTAAATTGATTGATATATTGCATGATCCTTCCCTCCTTTTTCCCCTTCAACAAAAATAATTGTTCTTCTATTACCAAGCAGCTCAAGCAATAGGCTTTCAGGGAACTCATCGACCTCTGGAACAGTCTCCCATAACCATTTATTAAGACCATTAAACTCTTTAACCCATATGCTTGTTGTACTAACACGTGTAGATGCAAAATTCAGGTCATGGGTGATGTATATGAAAAGACAATCCGGCTTTGCTTCCTCAAGCTTATTCCATAATGATTGCATTATTGACATGTGCAGATGTATTTCGGGTTCGTCAATTACTAATATCGAACCTGGAGGAGCGCATAGACAATGCCCCATTAGATATAACGCCACTTTTTCGCCATCACTCATTTCTTTTCCGTGGTATTCAGTTCCATAAGTAACGTCTTTAACGCTTACTTTTCCATCACCTAAGAAAATTTTTCTGTGAGGAAGAATTTCTTCCCATAGCTTGACTAGAATATCAATTGGAGCATCCGACACAGGAATATACACCTGCTTTAGGCGTGTTTCTGCAGTATGATTTCTATCCCGTTCTGCACTTCGCGCAAACAAATTGGAAAGGACTTTCCCATAATCATTCTGGAGGTAAGTTTCAGGCTTGCCCCCCCAACGGTGGCTCCATTTATATTGATTATTAGCAAACTGGGGATTTTCGTTCCCCCAAAGCAAATCATTCAGGGATTGCTCAAGAGATTTGATTATCGCATAGTCAGGAAGCTCTAGTGCTCTTTGGGCGGATATACGGTGAACAATAATATCATTATCAGTATTCCTCTCTATCCATGCTCCAAGCCTGCTTTTTCCTGAACCATTAGCACCTACAATAACTACCGATCCGTTGTGTATTATCTCAACTTTATTTCCAGTTCCATCTGATGTGGGTAAGTATAGCCTTGGTTGTAGCGACATATTTTCTTCAATAGATTCAATTTTGTAGTATCCAATAGTCAAGATATTAATGTTTATTATACTATATATTTACGTATAATTACCACCTTAAGAATCGTATACAAGGTAAACAGTTTAGACAATCTCTTTGCATGGATATTTGGATTGTCGCAAAGCTATGATCTTCGACCACACCTCATGGGATGCAGCTTTAACTATGACTGTCACATCATAGCTCGATCTAAACTTGACAGCAAAAGAATTGAGCTAGAGCAATCCTATAACCAAACAGCGATCGCACCACCATCACAATGATCAAAACTAGTCATCACAGCCCAAAAATATAGATAAAGTCAAATTTAGTAAGCAAAATGGCATTTGACTTACTCAAAAGCTGCTTTTGCTTTCTCATTTTAGTGTTTTCCGCAAGTCAAATAAGCTTTTACTTACTCAAAAGCTGCTTTTGCTTTCTCATTTTGGTGTTTTCCGCAAGCAAAACAAGCTTTTACTTACTCATTTTGGTGTTTTCCGCAAGCAAAACAAGCTTTTACTTTCTCAAACCCCAGTTTGCTTTCTCATTTCAGTATTTCGCGCATTCATGACAAATATCGCGCTTGTAACAAAAACCATTGCAGATTTGCCAGAATTCTCTCAGGCTGAACTATACGTAAGCCTTTTAAGGTAAAGAATATTAACCGTACTATATTAGAAGGTGTAGATCGTGGCTCGGAGAAAAAGAACTTCTCTAGTACTAGAAAAAGCAGTGCGTCGTGCGGCTAGCATCAACTCAATCGATCCAAGTTTAGATTTAGGCAATGGACTTACTTTACCTGCCTTTTCTACTCTCATCGAAACGATGCGAACTAGAGAAAATGCATATAACAGTGCCCTTTCCAGCTTGGATAAACTGTATCGTGAAATGCTGGAAACAGAAAGCGAGTTGGGAGATATGACAGAACACATGCTAATGGCAGTGGGGACTCGATATGGCAAAAGCAGTGTGGAGTACGGGATGGCGGGAGGAATTCCTAAAAATCAGCGTCGTAAGGGACTGCGAGGACAGTCGCCAATCAATGATGAGCAACCGTCATTCGTTGCCAGTATGGAGAGCAAGAATGGAAAGAAACCAGCAGCAACAACTTAATATGTGCTATTCTACGCAAAATTATTTCAAGCAAAAATGATTGCATAAACACATTCGCAAAGCGTCTGGTAGACATCGCTCTCCATAAAAAAGAGACGTAGTAGTGCTACGTCTCTACCGCAACTAAATTTGCATCAGATAAACTTTTATAAAGACTCGATCCGTTCTACGCCGCTGATTTTTGTGTCAACACCTTACGGATTTAAAGTAGTTATCAAAATATGGCGGCTATAATTGCGATCGCTAATCTTGTAAATTAGGGAGCCACTGCATTTTTATCCCCAATTAATATTACCTGCTCTGCTTGGCGTTATCAAATTATTGTTTAACAAATTTCTAGTGCGATCGTTGCTCTTGTAGATTGGATTGACGGTAAAAAACATCGACTTGCAAAAATCAATTTCCTGAAAATGAAACCAGAGATGGATACAGATAAACACTGATGATTTATCTGTATCCATCTGTGATACCTGGGAATTAAACGATTAGACTTGTTGTATTTCTGGATGACCATCTTCAACCACAAATGAAGCCCGCTTACTAATCGTGCCAAATGGAGTTGTGACGTTTGATAAAACTAGATAGTCTGTTTTACAGGTTGTGGGAGTCAGCGCACAGCGAACATACCCCCGTTGACCGTTGAAGAACTTAATGTGTGGGTTATCGGGTAAGTAAGCTTCAACATTTGGGGTGGTATCTGCCCCATCTCCACCAGAGGTTATTGAAGTACAGACGAATTCACTCCCGACTGTAGCAGATTCTGGATTATTAAAGTCAGCCTTTAAATTCATTGCCCAGTTGGAATGGATATCGCCTGATAAGACGATTGGATTAGATGGTTTGCGCTGTTCTAAGAAACGCATGAGGCGATCGCGGGAAGCCACATAACCATCCCACTTATCCATGCTATAGGTTCCGCCTTTGCCTGGTTTTGTGTCTATCTGAGCAACTACAACTTGCTGGGCTAAAACATTCCACTTAGCCTGTGAGTTATCTAAACCATCATATAGCCAATTTTCCTGACGCTTGCCAGTAATCGTTGCATTCGGATCTAAATTTTCTGGGCAACGTTCTTTAGTACCATCACCACATGGCTGATCGGTGCGATATTGCCGGGTATCTAGGACATGGAAAGTGGCTAAGTTACCAAAGGAGAGCCGACGGAAAAGTTGCATATCAGCGCCAACAGGACGCGAGAAGGGGCGCAGTGGCATATGTTCGTAGTAAGCCTGATAGGCAGCAGCCCGTCGTTGGAGGAAGATTGCCGGATTCTGGTCTGGTTCAGTATCGACTTCCGAGATGTCGTTGGCATAGTTGTTTTCCACTTCATGGTCATCCCAGGTAACAATCCAGGGAAACGCTGCATGAGCTGCTTGCAGATTGGAATCAGTTTTATAAAGGGCGTGACGGTTGCGGTAATCTTCCAAAGTCACAATTTCTGCACTGTTATGCTGTCTGGGGCGATTCTTTGAAATTCCTCCTTCATAGATGTAGTCGCCAACATGCACAACTAAGCTGAGGTCGTCCTGGGCAAGATATTTGTAAGCAGTATAATAGCCCTGCTCATAGTTCTGACAAGAGACAAGGGCAAAGTTTAATTTATTTAAGTAGCCACCTGCTAGAGGAGCTGTACGAGTGCGGCCAATGGGGCTAGCATCTTGACCGACAATAAACCGATACCAGTACCAACTATCAGATTGCAGTCCCTCTACCACAACTCGAACTGAGTGAGCTAGTTGTGGAGTTGCAAGTACCGTACCTCTGGAGACAATACGCTTCATATCGGGATCGGTAGCCATTTCCCAGCGAATTGGCACATTAGCAGGTGGCATTCCACCTCCATTTAAGGGTTCGGGAGCTAGACGAGTCCAAATCACTACGCTGGTAGGATAGGGATCGCCTGACGCTATACCCAAAGTGAAAGGATAATTAGAAAATCTGCTTCTAGCGATCGCTCGTCGATCGAAAAATTGGTTAGCGATCGCCAAACCAGACAATGCTCCTGCTCCGATAATTAAGTTGCGTCGTTTGATTCGACTGTGTAGGAACTGCTCAAAATTCCGGTAATCTACCATTTTCTACTCCTGACTAACAGGTAAGTTAAAACGCAGCAACAACTAACACGAAGAAGGCAGGGTGGTCTTAGGCAAACTTCGTAACTAACTCCCTTACCAAAATCAGGTTTTAATTCCCAATTTTTCTGGCATCAATGTATTAGATGTTGTTTTGCCAGATAAAAGCATATTACTAAGAGATTAATCCTTGGCAAAGAAAGCGTTAATATCAACTTAACCAAGATTAGATTTTAATCTTTTTCATTGATGCTACTTTTTTCTTCATTATCCAACCAAAACTACAAGCAAAGAGAGCGCCAACTAAAGGTGTAGGTTCAGGTACTTGTGTATAGGAGACTCTACCTGATATGGGTTTAGCATCTGGAGAAGTTCTAGAGAAAATTGTCAAATCCTCACCAATGATTTCGTAACTTATAGAACTGGAAGGATTAGATTTATCGTTGAACAGATAGTCTAATGCTAAAGATGTTTGTCCGGTTGAGAACGTAGTTGGAAATACTAGAGGAAATTCTGGATATTTGGTATCATCTTTTTCAGTGTAAACGGTAGAGTCACCGTCAAATTGGAAAGAGAGTGACTTAATGGCGGCTACGGGATTATCTTCATTACTAAAAGTTGAGTCATCAAAGCTAAAAAAGCCATTTCCCTTTGTTACAGGACTATCAACTGTGAAAGCATAATTAATAATTGCAGCAGATACGGATTTGGCATCTACAGTAGCAAAACCTAAAGTCAAAGTAGCAGCAAAAACTAATGTTGGAACAAATTTCATCTCAGTTTTCCTCACCATAAACTTCTGTAAGCAATACACACTGCAAAGTATAAAAGCAGTTTGTTTATAACTTGCTGATTTCCCAAATGGGTATTCATCACTGAGTAGAACAGTGATGAAAATCAATACTTTTTCCCTTTTTGAGAAAAAGAAACTAGTCTTCAAATAATTGAAGTCGCCCTATTTTATAATTATGAGTTTAAGCAGACTTTAATTAAAGGTAAAATAAAATAAAATTTAAGTTAGCAAATAAAAGAGTTAGCAGTTAACTAAAACATTTATATTCAACTGGGGACTGGCGAACAGGTGGCACTCTCTAAGGATAAGGGGTAATGGGGACTGGTTGTACTGGAAATTGGGAGGATGAGTATATATTCATATCTCACCCTAAATGTTGTGTAATTATACTACTGATTGAAATGCAGAATGTGGATTATAGAGACTTTATCCGTTCTACGCCACCCCATATTTCAAAAAACCGTTTAGTTTCACTTTCTATTTCTGAAATTGTTCTTGGCTGTCCATTCCCAGAACCCGGAAAAACAATATAAACGATATCCTTGGGAATTCCTCGCTTGACTCTTGATTGTACTAGTGGATCGTTTCCAACAGCCTGAGACAAAGCTATTGAACCCTCTCCAATCTGGTTTTTAGGGCCAACATCAGCATAAATTGCAAAAGCGAGTTTTTCATTGCTAGTGTTATAAACAACTGCCAAATCTCCTAATTTAACGCCTGTAGCTTTTCTAAAACCATCATTTCCTGGAAGAACAATATACGGAATCTTTGTTGAATCAACATAGCGGCGTGGATCTTGTTTAGCAAATCCAGAGTCGCATAATGCAGTTGTAGAAATATAGTATCCAGGATATGGATCGGTACTGCCTTGAATAAATGGATTGCCGTTTTTATCTACAGCTAGTGCCCACCAGTTATCTGAATACCCAGCATTTGCCAAAAAATCAATCCCTTTATCTGCGGGGTGATAAGCATTAGGCGCACCATCAGCATTAATGCTCATCCCTGCTTCATAGAAAAATGCAGATTCTCCATTTGCCTGGAGAATGGGAATTTCACCAATTTTAATCACAGTCTTGAGCGAAAATTTTGTGACTGGACTCAGGAATTTTTGAGCGACAAAACCTTCTAAAGTTTTTCCTTCAATAATAGTTGCAACTTTCCACCACTTTTCATTATCCGAATTTTGAATTTTAGATACAATATATCCTTTGGGAAGAAATGCTAATTGATTAGCTTCATCAACAATCGGTGCTGAACGTATATTCAAACTATCTGAAATTACTTGAAATTGCTGCATAAACTACTCCAAATTTAAAAGTTTAACTCATCAAAATACATTGAAAAAACCAAATTTTGTGCTGATGCGATCGCTAATATCTAGAATTAAACTCTGATTTTTTGATGTCGCGTCAGCTGGGCGGGCAATACCTGATTTTCCTGCTTTGAAGCAAGGCAAATACACGAGAAAAAACTTCTGCAACGCTCCCTAAATCTAAATGTCACTTACTAAATCGCTGGATTTCGATCCCCAACTGCTTGCAGACACCCAGAGGGTAAAAGTTGGGGATCTGGGCAGCAATTTTTGCCTAAAAAAGTACCATTCCACCCTAAAGCCGCCTTTGACTTGATAAAAAAATTTCAACAAATGTGAGTATCCGAACATCTTGGGAACTATAGAAGCAAATCAGCACAACTTTCAGCTTCCAGCAATGAAAACTCCCTATCTCAGCAAAGCTAAGGCGTTCCCATTACAGATTGTTCTTATTGTTCCCTTCCTGATCCAAATTTTTGCAGCGGTTAGTTTAGTGGGTTATTTGTCTTTTAAAAATGGACAAAGAGCAGTTAACGACCTAGCCCAACAGTTGATAGATCGCACCACCGATGTCGTGGATGAACACCTAAAGTCTTATCTTTCCATTCCACAAACCCTTAATCAGATCAACGCAGATGCTATTCGCAGGGGACTATTGGATGTGGGCGTAGGCAAAGCCAGCCGTAGGCATCGCCAAACCCTTGGCAAGTATTTCTGGGATCAGATGCAGGCTTATGACTTAACTTATATTGGTATTGGACTAACGACAGGTGAGGGGCTGGGAGTCGCTCGTTATGATGGCAAAACTATTACTATTGATGATTGGACTGCCAAGCCTCCAAATAATGTCTACACCTACGCTACCGATAATCAAGGTAATCGAACTCAGGTCAATGCTCGCTGGAATTGGCAAAATTCTACTGAATCTTGGTATACTCAACCCATCGCCGCAGGTAAACCTATTTGGGCAAAGATTGTAACTGGAAATTATCCCAGTGGCCCCTACATTGCCGCCTCTGCCAGTCGTCCGATTTATGATTCGCAAAGTCGCTTACTAGGAATGGTTGCAATAGACATTCACTTACTAAAACTCAGCGATTTTTTACACAGTTTGAATATTAGTCAATCTGGGCGAGTGTTTCTTTTGGAGCGGGATGGTACATTAATTGCTAGTTCCGGTACAGAGAAGCCTTTTGTCGCGGTCAATCAAAAGATCCGGCGATTGCACGCGATCGATAGTTCCGATCCAATCATTCAGAATGTTGCCAGACATTTCCAAACCTCTGGGTTTGGGTCTATCACCCAAGACACAGATTTTCAAGTTGAGGTGGAAGGAAAACGGCATTTTGTGGATATTCTACCTTGGCGTGACAAGTATGGCTTGGATTGGTTGGTGGTGGTGAGTGTGCCAGAAGACACATTCATGACCCAAATTAACGCCAACACGCGCGCCACGATCGCACTTTGTTTTGGCGCATTAGTCATTGCCTCTGTGATGGGCGTGTTTACCTCTTATTGGATTGTCCGCCCGATTTTGCGCTTGAATTGGGCAAGTGAAGCAATGGCATCTGGTAATTTCAGTCAGACATTAGAAACTAGCCCCATTCAAGAACTTAATAGCCTATCTAACTCTTTCAACCAGATGGCAGGGCAATTACACGAATCCTTTAGTGCTTTAGAGAAAAGCAAAGAAGAACTAGAAGAACGAGTAGAAGAACGCACTACTGAACTTAAAAATGCATTAGGAGAATTGCAGCGCACTCAATCTCAAGTTATTCAAAGTGAAAAAATGTCTAGTTTGGGACAACTAGTTGCTGGAATCGCACACGAAATTAATAATCCAGTTAACTTTATTCATGGCAACCTCGCCCATGTGCAGGAATATACTCAGGATTTATTAGCACTGATGCAGTTGTACCAGCAATATAATCCCTACCCTGCTGCTGAAATTCAAACCGTTGCTGAAGACATCGATCTAGAGTTCTTGCAGGAAGACTTGCCAAAAATGTTGTCTTCAATGAGAGTAGGCACCGATCGCATTCGCCAAATTGTACTGTCGCTGCGGAATTTCTCTCGCATTGATGAAGCGGAATTTAAACGGGTCAATATTCATGAAGGCATCGACAGTACTTTGATGATTTTGCAGCATCGCCTCAAAGGTAAACCAGAACAACCTGAAATTGAGGTGATTAAAGACTACGGCACTGTACCCTTAGTAGAATGCTATGCCGGACAACTCAATCAGGTATTTATGAATATTTTAGTAAATGCGATTGATGCGTTAGAAGAAAATAATACTAAGCTTACCTATCAGGAAATTAAGGAAAATCCCAGTCAAATTAAGATTCGCACATCGGTAGTTAATTCAACGTGGTTAGAAGTGGCGATCGCTGATAACGGAGTTGGTATTTCTCAAGAATTTCTGCAACGAATATTCGATCCTTTTTTCACCACTAAACCCGTTGGCAAAGGAACCGGAATGGGTATGTCCATCAGCTACCAAATCATCACAGAAAAACATGGCGGTAAACTAGAGTGTTTCTCAACTCCTGAAAAAGGAACCGAGTTTATCATTCAGATTCCTTTGCGGCTAAGGAATGGTTGAACTATGAATTATGGCTGAGGCTTGAGGGAACAGGAAGATGTAAAGAGTTCTGAATTATACAGCAGATTTCAAGTTGGAGAAGAGCGTACTTCTTTGACTTGTAAAGTGCTGTAAGTAAGAATACCTTTGCTAATTTACGAAGCTTGAGCAATGATTTGCCGTTTAGAGCGGGCGATCGCGATTTTTGATAATACACCAACTGCTCTTGTCACTTTGCTGTTATAGATATTGTTCGGTCAGAAGACAATTATAAAGTTATTTTGTTGGTTAGAGAATATACAATGAAGTTTTTTTGTTGGTTAGAGAATATACAAATTTTGGGCGCGAACAGATTATACAGTTGAACAGATAGTTAAAGTCAGTAGTTCTGTTTGTTAAAAAATCTATGCAAATACATCAGGTGATTGAAACCTACGATCGGGGATCGGTGGATTATGACGCAATTATGAAGCGTTACTGGCACATTGAGCGCGAACCCTTAATTGCCTCCTTGCAGCTCAAACCAGGACAAACTGCCCTAGATGCTGCGGTAGGAACTGGTCTTAATCTTCCAGCCTATCCTGAAGGTGTACGTGTCGTCGGTGTCGATCTCTCTGAGAAGATGATGGATGAAGCACGTAAAAAACACGTATCCGCAGACATCACCTTCAAAGTATCGGATCTCTGCAATCTTAATTTTCCTGATAATACTTTTGATGCAGCAGCATCGGGATTTACCTTCTGTGTCGTTAGCGATCCAGTCCGCGCCCTTGCAGAGATCCTGCGAGTTACTAAGCCTGGTGCCTTAATTGCCATTCTCGATTACTGCAAATCGCAAGATCCAGAGATTCAGAAATGGCAAGAGTTGATATCTGATGCAGCTTCACAGCTAGGCTTCCCGACTGACAAGATCAAGTGGGATGCATTGATGGATTATGACGAATTGATTTACAACAGTAAGCTGACCATTGAAGTGCTTGCAGACGATCGCATAGAAAATCCAAACCCGTTTTTATGTGGTTGTCAATTACTGCTGAAAAATTCCAAAGCTTAAAGGCAACAGCATCGCACTCATTGGACAAGAGTGCGATATTTACGACAAGCCGGATTACAAGTGATTTTGAAACAGTTCTAAAACATGTTGCCAAGCATCAGGAGCAGCTTCAGGATTATAACTTGAGTGCTGGGCTAAAAATGGGTATCGATCTTTGAAGAATCCAGCGAAAAATCCGTGTCCGGCGTCGTATCGAAATACACGATGATTTATGTGATGTTTCTTTAATTCTGCTTCGATTTGCTCGTTTTCTTCCTGAGAAACTAATGTATCTCTTGTCCCAAAAAATGCATAAATAGTACCTTTAATTTCTGAAGTACGATTAATGGTTGGAGTGTCTTCACCATAACTAGCAGTGGTAATTCCGCCACCATAAAACGAAGCTGTGGCTTTGATATCCGGTAAAGTTGCAGCCATATAAGCAACATGACCGCCAAAACAGAAACCAATCACACCGATCGCATCATCTTTGACATTGGGTAAAGTTTTGAGATAAGTAATGGTAGCTTGAATATCACTGAATATCTCTTGATATTTTACTTGTTGATAGTATTCCAACCCCAGCCGATAGGCTTCTGGGCTATAGCCAATATCTTCTGGGCTAAAGTCAGCCTCAAATCCCGGAGCAATACGTTGATACATCGCCGGGGCGATCGCGACATAACCTTGTTTAGCGATTAATTCGGTGATATCTCGAATATTGCTGTTGATACCAAAAATTTCTGGAAAAACGATAACCGCGCCAAAAGTTCCATTTTGTGCTGGTTGAGCTAAATAAGCATCGATTTCTAAGCCATTGTTAGGAACTTTGACATAGGAAGTGTGAATTTCGATGTTTGTTGTTTCTAGCATCTTTGTTTCGGCTGCTTTTATACTAACTCATCTATTTTGACTGTTTTTTGTTACCAATGGGCGATGTCTACAACGAGCAAAAACACTAAGAGTATTGCTCTACTCAATAGAATAGATATGATATTTTCAGAAATTAAATATGTGTTATCCAAAACCTTTGTAGAGGCGTAGTCCTGCTACCTGTATCTATGCAAATCAGATGAATTTCTAACTTTTGAATAAATGTCATCTCAAACTTCTGGAAGATTCCAAGGCTTTTTGATTTGTGCGACCTTACATAAAGTAAGCATAAAGACTCAAAATTAATAACCAGAAGAAAAAACAATGCCAGATCAAAGTTTTAGAACAGATATTCCAGAAGTCGATCCAACGGAGATTGAAGATAATCGAACTGCGATCGCTGACGAACATCGCTCGTTCCTGGAAAAAGTTCAGGTCAAAGGCGGATTTGCAGACCCCTATGATGCAAGGGATTTTACTGAAGTTGTGTTTCGCGTGATGCGCGACGTGATGACCACAGAAGCCAGCGATCGCGTCGAGGCAGAACTGCATACAGAGGCAGTACCTACAGATGAGAAAGCACTCCAGTTTGAAGTGTCCGATCTCTGGAAAGACACCAATCCCATTGTGGGATTTTTAAGCCGGGTTCGTCCACCCTGGAAAGGCCCAGGTATCTTCAATATCGATTCCGATCGCTTCCTATTCCGAGTTGCTAATGAAAGCGGAATGCCGCGCTCAGTAGACCGAGAGCAAGCGGTTAAAGCAGTGTTTTCTGCCACCAAAGACGAACTTTCCGAAGAACGGATTCAGGAAATTGCTAGCTGGCTACCTGATTATGTGCGTCAGCTTTGGGAACAGGCTTAATTAGAAAGGTGAAAAAGTCAAGTCTGTTTGCGAGTAGCGATCGCAAACAGGCTTTTTCAATAGGTTTAGCCTACAGCAAACTCTGTATACTGCCTTACATGAGGTGCATGATATGCGATCGCAATATCTTGCTTAGGCACTCCCTCGCTCACAACCAATTCTGTGACAAAATAATATTGTTGTCATATAGCCAATGCGATCGCTTACGACCTATGATTTCTAGCATCTCGCGCCGCTACAGCTTGGATGAATATCGTGCGATCGAAGAAAAAGCCGAAGGACGTAGCGAATATCGAGATGGAGAAATTGTACCCATGCCTGGAGGAACGCTCAAACATAGCCGCATCGGTCGAAACATTTTGACCTATTTTACTTCTGTGCTGCGAGATACTCAATTTGAGCCAATTAACAGCGATTTACGGCTGTGGATTCCCGGACATCGACGCGGAGTATACCCAGACGTAATGGTTTTTAACGGTGAACCGCAACTAAATGGCGATCGCTCAGATGAAGTCTTGAATCCCATTTTGATTGTTGAAGTTCTATCTCCTTCCACCGCAGATTACGATCGCCAAAGTAAATTTCGGATGTATCGATCAATTCCAAGTTTTAGCGAATATTTATTAGTCGAGCAAGATGAACCTTTTGTGGAACGCTACAGTAAACAAGCTGAAGGTTGGTTGCTTAGTGATTTTAGCGGTTTAGAGGTATCTATTTCTTTAGATTCAGTTGCGATCGCATTATCGATGGCAGAAATTTATCGCGGCGTTGTTTTTTGAGAATGCAGACATGGGAAAGATGTTACTATACTGCAACACAATTGTTAAATTACGGTTAATCATCTAACTCAAAATATTGAGATAGCTTTTCTATTGTAAGACGACTTCTGGGACTTTCCATTCGACATACTATATTAGGGTATGTAAAAAGCCCTGTTTCGTAGCGGTATGCCTCACTTTTAGACACCTTTTTGATCCATTTAACACGGACAAGGTACTCGGATTTGTTCAGGTCATCAGCATATTCGTCCATGCTGGGAGCAACAGTTGGTGCATCTAGGATTGGTACTTGTTGACCATTGACCAATACCTTGAAGTCTCTTACAGGTACAGCAGCATGTATTACTAGACCAACACCGACATAACCAGTTTGGGGTATGTAGACAAATAGACGCGACCCAGGAGACAGCAACTTTATTAGAGGTCGGTTATACTTTTCCTCACTACCACCAGAGATAAAACCATATCTCTGGCAGTCAGCCCAGTTTCTATGTTTGCCTTCGCCAAGATTGACATAAAAATCACGACCATTCCAAGGCTCAGGCTCACTAAGTTTTATACCCTTTGATTTCCTGGCTTTTTGTTCAGCTTCTTCAGGGTCAATAATTTTTGATTTGATAATTGGAGCATCTGAATTTAAATAAATGCTATGGGATTCAGGTATAGGTGTTATTATAGTAGTCTTTTGAAGATAGTCTTTTAAGTTCGGTATATTAACCTCACTACTGCTTAACCATGAGTTCTCAAACCATTCTCTAATTTCATTAATTTTATTACTTTCATTTAGCAAAATTGACATCTCTGCTCTATGACTAATACCCATTATGGTAAGATTTGCAGAACCCAATAGGCATAAATGATCGCCAAGAAAAACTTTTGCATGTAAATTCCTATAATGATGAATTTTGCATGTGTTTTCAATAAGGAAATCAATGATTTCTTCTCTTGCTTTGCTTTGAAAGGCACTAACCCAAGCTTCTACATCAGAAATAATACGCCAATTTGCTTGCTTACGTAAAAATGGTTTAATATAGCTAAGATCAATATAGGGACGAGCTATCAGTAATTCTTTACTATTACTCACTTGATGAATAGCTTTATCAAAAGGTGAAAATCCACCATTTCTACTTTCGTTGGTATGATATATCAGCTTACTACTCATAAAATATTAGATTAAAATATACTATATTTAATAATAGTGTCAACACTTTTTTGATTAACATCAGTGTTAATACATAATACGAGTAATTCTAGATATATTGGTATGAGAACCTCAGATAATATATAGATTTATATGTTCTAACTTTAATACTTTCCAGAAGTAACCTCCTAGCTTATTATATTATCAGTATTTGGGCAAGTTTAACCTTGTTTATAAATCATTTCCATTTTCAACTTTTCAACCTCCAATCTCAACTTATCATTCTCCATCTTCAACTTAGCATTCTCCTCCCTAATCAACTCAACTTCATTCCTCTTACTCAACGCCTGATTAATCGCCAACTTCCGCATATCCAGCGAAAACCAACGCTGATAAGTTTGCGTGTGAACTTGCACACTATGCCCCAAATTATCCGCCGCCGCTTTAATTGGTATTCCCAAAATATGCGCTCGAATTGCCCAAGCGTGGCGTAAATCATAAGGTTTAAAATCCAATCCTATTTTGCGAAACCACCAACTAACTCGCTGTGTTAACGCCGTTATCTCAGCATGATTAGCGTTATCTTTTTTTGCGATCGCACTCTTCAACATCTCTAAATATTTCGGATTTATTAAATCAAATTCCTCAATCCATTGTCTATGTAGTGGTAATGCTTCTCTTTCCCCAGTCTTACAATCTTTATGTACTTTCCATGTAGAATCTACATTTTCTTCACTCAACCACCAATCAATATCGGGATTAATAAAAAGTTCCCGTGGACGTAAACCAAAAACTGCTAACATTCCATACGTCCAGCGCCAAAGTTGCCAGCTATCTTGAACATTTTGATTAACTTGATTACCTCTGTTATGTTGATAATCTTCAAATTTGAGAATTTCATTAGCTATTTCCGCATCTGTAGGGATAGTGCGGGAATTATTCTCAGGCATTTTGGAATATTTAGATAAATCAATTTCGATATTGAATGTCACACAAAATGCTGCGATCGCTCTGGCGGCATTATATTTAGCCCATTCTTTATCGATTTGTTCAATTGAACCGATCAGATTTTCAGCAGTTGCCAAATCTTGAGGATTGGTAAATCTCTTGGTGCGGGAAAAGTAATAAAAAAAAGTATGTTCGCTTTTAGTTGTACGTTTGTGAGTTTTAAAATACTCCTCTTCAAATTTTTCCAGTAATTCTCCTATAGTTTTAAAATATTTTTTAATTGCCTCATTTCCTAAATATTTATCATTCCATTCAAAATTTTTCCGAGCGATTAACTTCCCTAACTCATAAGCTTCTTCCTCAGCCGTCTTGAGTCCATCCAAGTTAGCGGGAATATTCAAGCTGAGATTGTATTGCTTTCTCCCAGTACCGTTGCTGTCTTTGTCTCCCGGTTTAATTGGCAACGTCGCCCGTAATTGCAGACTTCCATTTGATTCTCTAATTGTCACCTTTGCCTTTGCAGACTTCAAACGCAGATTAACTTTCTCTAATTCTAGTAGTACTTTCGTTCTCATGTGTTCTTTTTGCTGCTGTGATTGCAGAGATGAGCAAAAAAACAGGCGATTTTTTAATCGCCTTGGTTCAGGACAACATTTAGATGATGCGTGAGTCCTGAACCTAGTTATGCTGTATTTTTAGCCTATATTTAGGCTAAAAATAAATGTGTTATCAGCGAACAATGTTTATCGCTGACACTGTTTACTGCAAACATTAGGCTGCTGAAAAAAATTAAACCAAAAAAAGGATTACTCCGAACCTAGCGATCGCTCTTACAATTGATATAATGCAAGGTTTTTT
>NZ_JAVRCK010000109.1:0-99 GCF_034530815.1 Nostoc sp. DedSLP03 | reverse complement strand
TTACTGCAAACATTAGGCTGCTGAAAAAAATTAAACCAAAAAAAGGATTACTCCGGCCCTTATCACGGTTATGACGGCTTCGCCATCTTCGCTCGTGAT
>NZ_JAVRCK010000108.1:0-25580 GCF_034530815.1 Nostoc sp. DedSLP03 | reverse complement strand
TGACTCTATTACATCCCTACCTCACTTTAAAAGATGTTGGTAATGACAAGCCTTTGAAACCAGGGCTAGGAAAATCTATTGACGAGGGCGCAATAATGGCGCGTAAGCCGCATTCACTAACGACTTTGGCAGCGACATCTGGCTGAAAGTACATATCAACAAACGTTGTTGTACCACCACGTATCATCTCCCAGCAAGCAAGCTGTTCGCCAACGCGGACAAAATTTTCATCAACGAACTTTCCTTCTGCTGGGAAGATGTAATTCTGGAGCCAATCCTGCAACGCTAAGTCATCCGCAAGACCACGAAACAGAACCATTGCTGAGTGAGAATGACCGTTGACCAGACCCGGCATCAGCACCAGACCGTCGCCTGGCAGCGTCCTGTCGGCTGTGTAAGATGCCATGATTTTGTATTGTGTATCTACCGCAACAATTTTGCCATCCCTAATGGCGATCGCCCCATTCTGGATGACGGGTTGTGCCTTGTTCATCGTTACGATAAAATCACCACCCACAATCAGTTGTACTCTTTGCTTACCTTGAGCGACTAGATTATAGTTACTTTGAGCAATAACTATCTGACCGAAAAAGACAAACAACGTCGTACAGACAAAAAGAACTAACAGCTTATAGTATTTTGTTAGATGAGGTTTCACACTAAAATATCCTTGTTGAATTTTTGTTGTGACTTTATCATCCGTCTAATTGCTACTAATTTCACAATTCAAATTCTGGTTTATATCAATTTATCTGTAAACATTCTTCACAAATTATTAGTCTTAAATAGCGCCCTTTAATCGCTTCTTAATCACTCTCTATGGAGAAAAATACTCGTTCCTAGATAAGACTTTCATTAAAAAAGATCGTTAATGAGAAATATAATATTAAGAAATAAACCTTCAAACTCAGTTATTGTTTTAATTTTAAAAATTGTTTTTGAATTTTCTTCTCCCAAAACAATTAAAGTTGATGGCAAAAGCTTTAGATTTCCTTTACCAGCTTTTATCAATCTTGGAAAAGTTAAAGAATTTTTGATATTTCAGCCAACGAAAAATTAAAGTTTTATCAGAGTGACCCAAGAGGGTTAAGCTTTGGTTTTCTGAGCAGCAACTTGTCTACGCTTTATTAACCAGGCAATGCTACCAGCGAGAACTGTGCCACCCGTTGTTAATGGTTCAGGGACTGGAGTAGTAGAAGTAATATTAATTAATCCATTGTTTTGATCTATTGTTCCCTCAGTAGGATTTCTCAAACTAAGGCTTAAACCAACAGTTCCGAACAGATAATAATCTGTACTTTGCGCGTTATCCTGACCTACATCAAAGTACCCAAACAAAGACTTAGTGGCTGTATCGTAGTTGAAGTCTAAAAAATCATAAACAATACTCGCATTAGTAATCGGAGCAAAACTATTCAACAATTTTTGACTTGGGTCAAAAAAAGAAACTGCGATGGATTGAACTTTTGAATTGTTTATGGTTCTGTAACCTTGAGTTTCATTATAGGAAAATGAGCCTCTAGCTGAATACCCAGCATTACCCTTCCAGTCAAAGTTGAGTGTAACTGCCTGGACTGGGACAGCTTTTAATAAACCCAGGCTCATCACTACTCCAGCAGTAATAGCGATACAAAGCTTTTGAGTTAATTCCATCAGAAAAGTTTTTCCAATTTAATAATCTGTATGAAGCCGCTTTGGGCTTAGTATAGATTATTGCATTACTTTGTTAAAAAATAATAATACCAATTCTTTGTAAAATTGCATACTTTACGGTAGTGTTCAGCAACACAGTAAGTCCAAATGCTCAATTCTCTTTACAATTCTCTTTAATAAACTCCCGAATCTCGATCGCCACTACTCCAGCAGAAGATTCTGGTAAGTCATTTCCGGCATGGGCAATCATTTTCAACTCGACTTTCGGTATTAGTTGAGCATAAACACGGCTTCTGTCTAAAGCATCTGGAGTATCTTGGCCACCTTGTAAAATAAAAACTGGGACATCTATCATGTAAAGCTGCTTTTGCAGTAATTCTGCCTCAATTTCTACTTGTCGCCGTTTGAAAAGTAACTGGCAACCGATGGGATACGGCAATAGCGATTGACGCAACTGCAAGTCTTGGGCAATTTTTTCATGCCAACCCAGGATTTTAGTAAAAGGAGTTAGCGATCGCAAAAATTTAACTATTAGTGGTGGATAATTCAATAATCGCCGCATCTTCTGGCAATACTCTTCTTGTCCTGCTATCTCTACGCCCTCTGGTGCTAGTAGTACCACGCCATCAACTTTCTCTGGATACTTTAAAGCATAGCTAGCAGCAATCCAACCCCCAAGAGAATGCCCCACTAAATATACTTTTTCTAGCTTCACAGCCTGCAAAAATTCAGCTAGACATTCAACTTGTAAATCTATCGAATGGTGGATATTAGGATTTTCTGATTCACCAAATCCTAGCAAATCGGGTGCAAAACAATGAAAATCTTGTGCAAGGGATTCCATCACAGATAACCATTGACTGCTCTCATTCCAAGCACCATGTAAAAAAATTATAGGAGTTTTTTCACCGACTTCACGCCAGAATAGTAGCCCTTGAGAGAGCTTTCTCCGGGAGTTACGGAATAGTGTATCCATTTTATTTAGTAGTTAACTTTTAGCACCATAATAAATAGTCAATTGTCATTGGTCATTATTAACTAGTTCTGGACAAATTACAAACAGAGAAGTGTAAGCCAAGGCTTCCTGAGATTGTAACTTTGGCAGCAAATGACAAATGACAAATGAAAAAATATTGTTATGCCAGTGTTGTCAAGCCATTCAAGTAGTCTTGTAACTGCCGAGTATGGTCGTGAGACATCTTTCCTGAAGGTAGTAAACTGGGAGAGAAAGCTTGGATTTCCATGACTTCTAAAGTGTCTTGAATCTCCATTGTCCCATGCACCTCGGCTTCAACCACAATACAAATTGAATGGATTCTGGGATCGCGGTCTGGTGCAGAGTAAACTCCTACTAAACGGTTAATTTTCACCAATTCTAGCCCGGTTTCCTCCATTAATTCCCGGCGCACTGTATTGGGAATATCTTCTCCCCAATCTACAATCCCTCCAGGCAATGACCAAAGACCATTGTCGCGCCGTCGGATCAGTACAATCCGACCATCGGGTAAAATTGGGATGATACTAGTGCCAGTAATGGGATGACGAAATATTATACCCAATACTGTTTGTCCAATACGCCATAAACTACGTGTGGACTCTACAGCTGCCGGAAAAAAAGCAATAACGTTCAATCTTCAAAGTTTTGTGTTGTATTCTATAGTTCCCTACCACTTACATAAGCTCAACTAATAAAAATTTTATTGAGTTTTGTTTTATACAAAAATGTTTGTGGATTGAGATTTGATTCTCACGATTTACGTAGAATATTACCAATTCTAACATCAAGTTTAATGAGAAGCACTGTATTTATATATACATGATATTTTTTGAAGCAGCTAAATTTTCAGTTTATAGCTATAGCAATCCTAAATGAGATTGTGAAAATTAACGAACCGCCAATGCAAAGCGTCTTGTAGGGAAGACGCCAACAGCGCCAAGAAAAGAAAGAGAAGTTTTCACAATTGATTTAGGACTGCTATAGCATTAGTATTGCTGAAACTAGCTGTTAATAATAGATTTTTAGAACACATTAAAAAAATAATACGAATAATAAGTCAAAATTCCAAATTCTGAATTCTGAACTTATAATCGGCACTTAAGTAGGGTTTAAAACGTACAATTAATTAAAGACCACTAAATCAAAAATTATACTCTATGCTTAAACTTACCTATGCTTATTGAATTTTTATAACCCACTCCTGAATTATTTCTTGATAATATTGGTTAGTTGCAAGAACAACAAATAATGAGCTAGTTTTCAGTCAGTTGACAGATTGAAATCTCAGAAAAGATATTTTTCATCTTACTGGCGAGGATAATTCAGAATTTTTATTGACAAGTTTATGTATAATGCGATAGACTAGTACACTGTTTAAAGCGTATTCATTGCTGCACTAGGCTAAAATTATATCAATAACATTGGTAGCTAATATTGCCTACGTGATGCCTAGTTGCTACTTTTTTGTTGTTTATTAATAGAGGTGAACATGGCCAAGCGCCGTAACCCGAAAAAAGAAAAGGCGCTACGTAACCAGGCGTATGCCAGAAAGTTTCGTAAACGGACTACGACAGGAAGAATGCAGAGAAGGTTCCAACAAAGACCACCAAAGAATGAGGAAGAAGAAGGCGCAGCAGCAGCTGACACTGAATAAGTTGTCTGCCTAAATCCTTATTGTTTGGATTATTTACCTTTTGGGGCGCACATTTATTTGTACGCCCTTATTTATTTTGGGCATTGGGCATTGGACATGGGGAAAGGGGAAGGGGTAAAGGGAAAAGGGGAAAGATTAAATTTATTCCTTTTTCCTTTAACCTTTAACCTTTAACCTTTTCCCCTGCTTCCAGTCCCCAATCCTTCTATTGAGCAATTTGAGCGCGGGCAGCTACGAGGGCTTTGTTTACCTGTACAAAGCCAGTACCTCCGTAACTGTTGCGGGCAGCAACAACTTGACGGGGGGAAATCGCCTCATAAATATCTGCTGCAAATGCTGGGTGTAGTTGTTGCCACTCTTCCAATTTCAAATCTTTTAAGAGTTTACCTGCGGCAATACTAGTTTTTACCACCTTACCCACAAGGTTGTAAGCTTCCCGAAAAGGAACGCCCCGTGCTGCCAAATAATCTGCTACATCGGTGGCATTAGAAAAATCCTCCGCTACAGCTGATGCTAACCGCTGGGTACGAAATTCTAAGCCTTCCCTGAGCAAAATCGTCATCGCTTCTAGAGAGGCTTTGATTGTGTTGACGCTATCAAATAGACCTTCTTTATCTTCTTGCAAGTCTTTGTTATATGCCAGGGGTAGCCCCTTCATGATGACTAACATCGCCTGGAGATGACCGAATACACGTCCTGTTTTCCCCCGCACCAATTCTGGGACATCGGGGTTTTTCTTTTGGGGCATGATACTGGAACCTGTAGCACAGCTGTCTTTGAGGGTGACAAAGCGAAATTCTTCAGATGACCAAAGAATGACTTCTTCTGCAAGACGGCTGAGGTGAACCATAATCAAGCTAGCAGCACACAAGAATTCGATCGCAAAATCGCGATCGCTTACTCCATCGAGGCTATTAGCATAAATATCGTCAAAATTCAAGAGTTTGGCTGTGTAGTGGCGGTCAATGGGGAAAGTTGTTCCTGCTAAAGCACCACATCCCAAAGGTGAAATATTCACGCGGCGAGCAACGTCTCCTAAGCGTTCCCAGTCGCGTTGCGCCATTTGAAAGTATGCCAAGAGGTGATGAGCTAAACTCAAGGGTTGGGCGCGTTGGAGGTGGGTATAGCCAGGAATCAGAGTTTCAACGTGCTTTTCGGCGATATCCAACAAAACACCTTGAAATTCTCGCAATTGGCTTTTGATTTGTTGGATTTGGTCGCGGAGGTAGAGTCTGGTATCAGTGCCTACTTGGTCATTACGCGATCGCGCCGTATGCACCTTTTTACCTACATCGCCAACAATTTCTGTCAGTCGGCGTTCAACCGCAAAATGCACATCTTCAGCATCGACACCAGGCTGAAATTTCCCCTGACGGTACTCTTGGCGAATTTGTTCTAAACCGGCAACCAGTTGCTCTCCTTCTTCTGGGGAGATAATGCCCGTGTGAGCAAGCATTTTGGCATGAGCTTGAGAACCAGTGAGGTCATATTCGATTAATTCAATATCAAAACTTATACTGGCATTAAAACGAGCGATCGCTGGATGCAACGCTGATTCAAACCGCTGGCTCCAAGTTTCTTCTTTGGTCATAAATATGAGGGAAGTGGGCATCAATTTTGGATTTTAGATTAATCATCAATCTAAAATCCAAAATCTAAAATCTAAAATTACTTTAACCGTAGCTAGTTAGATTCCGAATCATATAGCCAATGACTAAACCAATCAACAATGCCCAGACTTGACCTGTTTGTATAAAGTGGCTCCAAAATTTTTGAATCTGACCGAGAACGTTTGGATCGGTAATTGTTTGTGCTAATGCCGTTAAATTGACAGGCAACTGCCAATATAGCTGAGATATCAAATCACTGTAATGGCTCATATTTGGTAATTAAGAGGTTGGGGCTAGCAAATTTCATTATCAGTTTATTTTTTACATCAATTACTGATAATCTACTGAAATCTTGCGTATAACTTTAATGTCTTAACTCAAGATCCAGCCGATGCCAACCGCAATTTCTCGGCAGTCCGCAAAATCTGTCCCGCCAAAACTGCTGCACCAAAACCATTATCGATATTTACTACACCTACTCCCGCAGCACAAGAGTTAAGCATTGTCAATAAAGGTGCTAAACCGCCAAAACTTGCGCCATAACCAATGCTGGTGGGTACGGCAATCACAGGACAACTTGCTAAACCAGCGACAACGCTGGGTAAAGCGCCTTCCATCCCCGCCACGACAATCAACACAGATGCTGATTCAATCAGGTGGCGGTTACTTAATAAACGGTGAATCCCAGCAACGCCAACATCCCAGAGGCGCTGTACCTTAAAACCAGAAAGTTCAGCAGTGACAGCCGCTTCTTCAGCAACGGGTAAATCGGCGGTACCAGCAGAAAGAATGCCAATTTCACCCGCAAATTGTGGTTCGATGGAAGGGGGAGCGATCGCACAAATTCGCGCCGATTCATAATATCGCAAACCGTTAACTTTTGATTGCAGTGTGGTATAAACTGCTGGTTCAATGCGGGTTGCCATGACAACAGGATTACGGAGGCGCATCACCTCGATAATTTGAGCTATTTGGTCGGGAGTTTTACCAGGGCCCCAAATCACCTCTGGGAAACCAGTTCTTAGCTGGCGATGGTGGTCGATTTTGGCAAATTCACCTACAGATTCATAAGTTAAATCTTTGAGTGAGTCGAATGCCGTATCTGGCGTAACTTTACCATTGGCAACCGCAACGAGTAGCGATCGCAAAGTTTTGTCATTTGTCATTGGTCATTTGTCCTTTGTTACTTATCAGTTGTCAGTTGTCAGTTGTCAGTTGTCAGTTGTCAGTTGTTAGATACCACTAATTACTAACTAATGACTATTGACTAATGACTAATGACTAATCTGTTACTTTAATTTGTTCAATATTCCAGAATGCGCCACCAAGAGCAGAGAATTTAATTCCTTCAAAACGATTACGCACCGCTGACATTGAATAAGGATTAACCAGGTAAATAAAAGGTAAATTTTCCTGAGTAATCCGCTGTGTTTCGGCATAAATCGCTTTCACTTTAGCTTCGTCCAATTCTCGTGCAGCTTGAATGTAAAGATTCCCTATTTCTGCTTCCCAAGGAGCAATTTCCCAACCCTGAATCGGCTTTTGTCCTGCTTGGGGTTTCTGATTAAACATGTGCAATCCGCCTTCAGGTGCCCAGACATTAGCACCGTCATTCGGTTCTAATCCACCAGTCAAACCCATCAAAGAAGCTTCCCAATCTAAGGAGTTAGAAGTTTTATCAGTAAAAGTATTCCATGCCAACGGAGTGAAATCAACTTGAATACCGATTTTGCTCAAGTCTTGTTTAATCTGCGATCCCATTGACTCACGGATTTTATTTCCAGCATTGGTAAGCAAAGAGAAACGGACACGATTTCCGCGATCGTCTACTAATTGATTGTTGTTGTACTTAAATCCTGCTTTTAGCAGTAATTCCTTCGCTTTTTGCTGATTATAATCGTAAACTTTTAACCCTTCTTTAGGGGAAAGATAATAAGGGCTTTGTACAGAAATCGGTGAATCTTGTGGCACGCCTAAGCCGCGAAAAGTGTTATTAATCATCGTTTGGCGGTCAATTGCATAAGCTATAGCTTGCCGAAATTGTACATTATTGAACCACTGAGATTTAACTGGATCTACTAGTGGTTTTCCGTTCCTTTTACCTTTGTTAAGATTGAACCAAACAAACGATGTGCTCGATGTTGGCCCACCATTATAAATTGTGAAATTACTCTGCTTTTCTTGCACTTTTAGCAAAGAAAAATAATCTGGCGACACTCCTACAGTATCTAACCCGCCAGAACGAAATTGTAACAAGGAAGTATCTGTTGATTCCACAATTTGCCAAATTACCCGTTCAATATAAGGCTGGGAATTACCTTGAGCATCCTTGCGCCAGTAGTAGGGATTGCGCCGAAAGACCACACGCTGGCTCGTGTCGTAGCGCTCTATTTTGTAAGGGCCGTTGACAATAATTTCGTTCGGAGGAGTATCAACACCCCATTTTGTCAGAAAAATCGGACTCCCATTTTGGTCTTTGGTTTTTACCGATTGTTGCAATATGTGTGCGGGCAAAATTGGCGAACCTGTACTTAGTAGAAAAGGTCTAAAGGGTTCGGGTACGATAAACTCAACCCGACGTTCATCTACTTTTCGCACAGTAGGTAGCTTCCTACTCTCACCAATTCTTAAACCATCTCTCACATCTGTAGGAATTGCTTCGTTAAGGTAAATATCGTTGTAGGTAAACACCACATCATCTACTGTTAGTGGCTGACCATCAGACCATTTCAATCCTTCACGTAGGGTAAAAACAATCTTTAATTTATCATCAGAAATTTGCCAAGATTCCGCTAATGCTGGCTCAATTTTAGCAGTGATTGGATTTTGGGTAATTAATCCCTCGTAAATTAGAGGAAAAACATTAGGAAACTCTTGACTCAAAGGGTAGTTAAAAGTTTTGGGATCGCTGAGAATACTACTTACCAATTGCGGTACTTGAGCAGCTGGACTTTTAAAGTTAGCTGGGTTGCAGGCAGTAACTGTAAGTACTATTCCTGAAGTAAAAACTATTGGCAACCATAAATGTTTAATTGCCAAATATATTTTTCTAAAAAAGTTCATAATTACTAATCTATTTCCATCCTAATCAGTCTTGAATATCTTTATTAGAGGCTAAAATAAAGTTATTCTGAAGCATCTAGTAAGACGACAGCATAAGCACATATCCCTTCTTCACGACCAACAGGGCCTAATTTTTCATTAGTAGTAGCTTTAATGCCAATTTGATTTGGTTGTAATTCTAAAACTGCCGCTAGTTTGTCGCGCATGTTGTGAATATGCGGTTTTAATTTTGGACGTTCTGCTACTACTACCGAGTCAATATTTCCGATCTGCCAGCCTCGATCGCGAATCAATTGATGTACTTGAGTTAATAGTACTAAACTATCTGCTCCCGCCCATTGGGGATCGCTAGGCGGAAAATAATAACCAATATCCCCCAAGGATAATGCCCCAAGCATGGCATCCATAATTGCGTGCGTTAACACATCAGCATCACTGTGTCCCAATAAACCCAGTTCATGAGGAATTTGAATTCCACCTAAAATCAAAGGGCGATCGCTCACTAGTTGGTGAATATCGTAGCCATTACCAATACGAATTTTTGTCATTTGTCATTTGTTATTTGTCATTTGTCATTTGTCAGGAGTTAGAAATTATTATTCTCCCCCTGCTCCCCTGCTCCCCTGCTCCCCTGCTCCCCTTCCTGCAATTTCTCCAAGAGATCGGGGCGGCGATCGCGGGTTCTTTGAATTTGTTGTTCGTAACGCCATCGAGCGATCGCTGCATGATTCCCACTGAGCAGGACATCAGGCACTTTCAAACCGCGAAAATTCGCAGGACGAGTATATTGGGGATAATCCAATAACCCCTCCTCAAAACTTTCTGCTGTCAGAGACTCCGTTTTGGCCACAGTCCCTGGTATTAGCCGCACTACACCATTAATTAAGGCCATAGCTGGAATTTCTCCACCGGTCAGAATAAAATCGCCTAAAGATACTTCACGAGTTACCAAATGCAGCACTCTCTCATCCACTCCTTCGTAATGCCCGCAAATAACTACTAACTGGTCATAATTTGTCGCCAATTCTTTCAAAAGAGCTTGATTAATTGTTTGACCCTGTGGACTCATCAAAATTACTTCTCTTCTGGGTAGAATCGGCAGCGACTCTACAGCGGTAAAAATAGGTTCTGGCTTCATTAGCATCCCAACGCCGCCGCCGTAGGGTTCATCGTCTACCTTTCGGTGTTTATCAGTGGTAAAGTCCCGTGGGTTAATCAGATGCACTTCGGCAATCTGTTTGGCTAAGGCTTTACCTAGCAGCCCAGAATTGAGAACAGAGTTAAAACAGTCAGGAAAAAGCGTAACTATATCAAAGCGCACAGTTATTCGTATTCGAGGACACTAATCTTAAATTTGAATGTCTAGCAAACACCAGCAAGCCAAAGTCGGGTTAAACTCCAGTTAAACTTTATCAATAGTATCTAAAACTACCAGACCTCCTGGATTTTAGATGGGATCAAAAGTTTTTCTAATTACTTAATTTATGTTTAAATGTTGTCACAACTACATTTAAATTAATAATCATATCAAGTTAACAACTTCCAGGATGCATCGAGCCAGCCTCAGAAAAAAGCGTAGTCTTAACTGCTTTTCCCCAACTCTCAAGGGGGAATCTAGCTACTCAAAGACTATTTTGCCCTGCTGCAAGTGGACAGATGAAAAACAAGGCGCCCGCCAGAGAGGAATGGGAACAAACACGTTTAGACTGAGGCAATGCGAGCGTGAAGCGAGAATTTGGAGAGTGGCTTTCCCCAGTTCCAAACTTCCAAAAAGTGTCCTCTCAAAAGTTGCAAAGCGCAAAAATTATCAGCAACTGAACCTTGTTGAATTCACACGCCATTCGCCACAAGCCGGGGAACCATGCACGGCAGTCGCTCATGGGGGAAACCCTCTCTGAGCGACTGCCTCTCCTGACGGAGACGCTATGCGAACACCAAGGCGATGGCTCCTGAAGTTGTTGACAGGAGAACCAAAATGCCGCAATTACAAGCTAAATCGCTAGAAATGAGGACACCCCAAGCAACTAAAACCGCCGTTCTGGTTATCGGAGGTGCAGAAGATAAAGTTCATGGGCGCGAAATCCTACGAACTTTTTTTGGACGCGCTGGTGCTAGTAAGGCTTATATTACAATTATTCCATCTGCCTCTCGCGAACCTGCCATTATCGGTGGTCGGTATATTCGCATTTTTGAAGAAATGGGTGCCCAGAAGGTAGAAATTTTAGACATCCGCGAACGAGAACAGTGCGAAGCCTCCCAGATAAAAGCATCCTTAGAAGCCTGTAGTGGGGTATTTTTGACAGGAGGAGACCAGCTGCGTCTTTGTGGCGTCTTGGCAGATACGCCAGCAATGGAAATTATTCGTCAGCGGGTGAGGGCGGGGCAACTGACGTTAGCAGGCACCAGTGCGGGAGCGGCGGTGATGGGGCATCATATGATTGCTGGCGGCGGGAGTGGAGAGACGCCCAATCGTTCCCTAGTGGATATGGCAACGGGTTTGGGATTTATTCCCGAAGTAATCGTTGACCAACACTTTCACAACCGGAATCGGATGGGGCGACTGATCAGTGCGATCGCAGCTCATCCCGATCGCTTAGGTATTGGCATTGACGAAGATACTTGTGCAGTGTTTGAACGTGATGGTTGGCTACAAGTTATGGGCAAAGGCAGTGTCACCATTGTCGATCCCACCGAACTCACCCATACTAACGAACCCCATGTCGGTGCTAATGAACCTTTAACCGTACATAATTTACGTCTCCATATCCTCAGCTTAGGCGATCGCTTCCACTTGTACCAGCGGACTGTATTGCCTGCTGTACACCGAATCTCCAGCTGACGGGATAGAGTATCTGAGGTTACACTGAGTTGACCGCACATTTATTATTTCTTACCGTAGAAAAATGATAAGAATACCATGTAAAAAGAAAAAACTGTTCATTGTAAACAGTTTAGCGGTCAATTCCAGTAAGAAACTAGAATTTTGGTTCCGAATCTCCATCTACCTATTCCCATGAGAATCCTCAAGATCCAGACATTACGCGGCCCAAACTATTGGAGCATTCGACGCCACAAACTGATCGTGATGCGCCTCGATTTAGAAAACCTTGGCGAGACGCCCTCGAATGAAATCCCTGGCTTTTATGAAGGATTAGTTGAGGCGCTGCCAAGTCTGGAGGGCCACTATTGTTCGCCTGGCTGTCGTGGTGGTTTTCTGATGCGAGTCAAAGAAGGCACTATGATGGGCCATATAGTGGAACACGTAGCCTTAGAACTCCAAGAATTAGCTGGGATGCATGTCGGCTTTGGTCGCACCCGCGAAACTGCCACACCCGGAATTTACCAAGTAGTAATCGAGTACCTGAATGAGGAAGCGGGACGCTACGCTGGACGAGCCGCAGTACGGCTGTGCCAGAGTATCGTCGATCGAGGCCGTTATCCCAAGGCAGAATTAGAGCAAGATATCCAAGACCTGAAAGACTTTTCTCGTGATGCTTCCTTGGGACCTTCTACGGAAGCGATCGTCAAAGAAGCAGAAAAAAGAGGTATTCCCTGGATGGCGCTAGAAGCCCGCTTTTTGATTCAGCTAGGGTATGGCGTGAACCAGAAGCGGATGCAGGCGACAATGACGGACAACACCAGCATTCTGGGCGTAGAACTAGCTTGCGATAAAGAAGCCACTAAACGTATCCTTGCTGCTGCTGGTGCGCCAGTACCCAGAGGTACAGTAATCAACTTCTTAGACGATTTGGAACAAGCCATTGAATTCGTTGGCGGCTATCCCATCGTCATCAAGCCTTTAGATGGCAATCACGGACGTGGGATCACCATTGATATCAGAAGTTGGGAAGAGGCTGAGGCTGCTTATGAAGCTGCTAGACAGGTTTCTCGGTCAATTATTGTCGAAAGATATTACGTAGGGCGTGACCACAGGGTACTGGTGGTAAATGGCAAAGTAGTAGCAGTAGCCGAACGTGTCCCAGCTCATGTGATTGGCAACGGCAGATCCACCATTGCCGAACTGATTGAAGAAACAAACCTCGATCCAAATCGCGGTGAAGGACATGATAACGTCCTCACCAAGATTGAACTAGACCGCACCAGCTACCAGCTGCTAGAAAGGCAAGGTTACACCCTAAATAGCGTGCCACCCAAAGGCACTATTTGTTATCTCAGGGCAACAGCCAACTTGAGTACAGGTGGTAGTGCCGTCGATCGTACCGATGAAATTCACCCAGAAAATCTGTGGTTGGCACAACGAGTAGTCAAGATCATCGGTTTGGATATCGCCGGACTCGATATCGTCACCACAGATATTAGCCGTCCTCTGCGGGAAGTGGATGGCGTGATTGTCGAAGTTAACGCTGCTCCCGGTTTTCGGATGCACGTTGCCCCAAGTGTAGGTATTCCCCGCAATGTCGCTGGTGCAGTGATGGATATGCTGTTTCCTAACGAGCAATCTAGCCAAATTCCCATTCTCAGCATCACGGGTACTAATGGCAAAACCACCACGACTCGACTACTAGCACATATTTATAAACAAACGGGAAAAGTAGTAGGTTATACTACTACCGACGGAACATATATCGGTGATTACTTAGTAGAAGCAGGCGATAATACAGGCCCTCAAAGTGCCTATCTCATCCTCCAAGATCCTACGGTAGAAGTAGCAGTACTAGAAACGGCTCGCGGTGGCATTCTCCGCTCTGGATTGGGCTTTGAAGCCGCAAATGTAGGAGTAGTATTGAATGTAGCCGCCGACCACTTAGGAATAGGCGATATAGATACCATTGAACAGTTAGCTAACCTCAAAAGTGTAGTGGCAGAAGCTGTATTCCCTGATGGCTATGCGGTACTCAATGCCGACGATCGCCGCGTCGCTGCGATGTCAGAAAAAACTAAAGCTAATATTGCTTACTTCACCATGAACCCCGATTCGGAATTAGTACGGAAGCATATCCAAAAGGGTGGAGTAGCAGCAGTATATGAAAATGGCTATTTGTCAATTGTTAAAGGTGATTGGACACACCGCATCGAAAGAGCTGAAAATATACCTTTAACAATGGGCGGACGTGCGCCGTTTATGATTGCCAACGCTTTAGCAGCAAGTTTGGCAGCGTTTGTGCAAAACGTCACAATTGAGCAGATTCGTGCTGGTTTGAAGACCTTCCGAGCTTCAGTTAGCCAAACACCGGGACGAATGAATCTATTTAATTTGGGCAACTACCATGCTTTAGTAGACTATGCCCACAACGCAGCTAGTTACGAAGCGGTAGGTTCCTTTGTGCGGAACTGGACTACAGGACAACGAATTGGCGTAATTGGGGGCCCTGGCGATCGCCGCGACGAAGATTTTGTTACTTTGGGTAAATTAGCAGCGCAAATTTTTGATTACATTATCATCAAAGAAGACGATGATACACGCGGACGCTTACGGGGTTCAGCCGCTCAGTTGATTATTCAAGGCATCACAGAAGTTAAGCCTGATAGCCGCTATGAATCAATTCTGGATGAAACCCAAGCAATCAATAAAGGTTTAGATATGGCTCCTGATAACAGCCTAGTGGTCATTTTGCCAGAAAGCGTTACTCGCGCAATTAAGTTAATTAAGCTGCGTGGTATAGCCAAGGAAGAGACACACCAACCAAATCCCGGCACAACTATCATCGATTCCCAAAATGGGATCGCGCCTTCTTCTGTGGTTAATACCTTGCTGTAGCCAGAAATCAGGAGAAAGCAGGATGCTGGCTCCTCCTGACTCTTTTAATTACTGTTTTTCTTCTTCCTGATTGCTTTCCTCGCTGGGAGTTTTCATCTCTTCCTTAAAACCTCGCAGGGTTTTGCCCAGTGCAGTTCCGAGTTCAGGAATTTTTTTTGGGCCGAAAATTAGAATAGCGACTATGCTAATTACAGCTATTTCTGGCCATCCCAGTCCAAACATATAATTTCCTCTAAAGCATCTGTAATTAAATATAGACATTGATGGCTCACATCCCATAAGTTCGCCACAAAGCGGCGGCGCAACTAACTTCTAATTGGATTGGTAATTGGCAAACCTAACCAATCGCTTAATTCCTGAGCCAGCCATTCCAGTTCTGCTTCCGATTTAATTGCACCATCACTACCACCAAGTTGATATTTTTTTACTCCTACCCAAATATCCAATTGTGCGGGAACGGCAATTCTCGTACCTTCAGAATCTTTCGTAAAATGTTTGGGAATGTAAACTAATTTATTAATACTTTGCCTTGGCGAGGCACGGGGACGATAAAATTTCCAAGCAAACAATTCCCAAGTTAGGGAAATTTGTTCTGGATTCAGGCGTAAGCAGATGCGTCCAAAAAAATGAAAGAAAAATTTATATACCATCATCAAGCCAGCACCCCAAAATGGAAGTGAAAACATCGCAAAGGGGATGTTGACAGGAAAAGGTGCTGAAAGTGCGCCAATTGTCCAAAAGAGAATAAATGAATTCCAGACGATCGCAAACAAACCTGTAAATATTATTGATGGATCAAAACCAGATGGTGGAACGATAATTTCTAGAGAATCCCCATTTTTGGTTAGTTGAATCTTACTCCCATCTGGTTTGCCAACAACCAAAGTTGGCAAGTTTGTTGGTTGTGGTTTCTCTAAAGCTGCGATCGCTTGATCGGCAGAACTCAAACGCCGTTCTAAATTAGGTTCAATCATCCACTTTAACCAATTGCTAAAGCTGGGACTGAGATTAGCCAGTTGTTCAAACTGAATACGAAAATCTTTTTGGGGTAAATCGGCTGGGTGCGTACCTGTCACTAAGTAAATTAAAGTTGCGCCTAAACTATAAAGGTCTGATGCTGCAACAGTGCGTCCGCCAAATTGCTCTGGTGGCATATAGCCATAAGTTCCCACCACAGTTCTTGTCCCGGTTTCGCTAGCCAGGACTGTTTGCACTGAGCCAAAATCTACCAAATAAACTTGACCGACACTATTTCCAGAACGCTCCCCCAATAAAATATTGCTAGGCTTAATATCACGATGAATTACAGACGGATGTAGTTCATGTAGGTAAATAAGAATCTCTAAAAGTGCTTTGGCTATCTGTTTGACTTCAGCTTCGGTAAAAGTCCGCCCAGTCTGTAAACATTGCTCTAAAGTTTGTGCAGGAATATAAGTTTGTACTAGAGCAAATCCTTTGATGGTTGGTAAATTTACCTCAAAATAGTTTAAATAGCCAGGAATTGAGGGATGTGCTAGGTTTTTTAAAGTTTCAGCTTCTCGCTCAAACAACTTAAGTGAATCCCACTCAAAGTCACTACTAAAAGAGAGTAATTTAATGACAGCTAATTTTTGAGTTTGCAAATCACGAGCTAATAGCGTCCGTCGCCCTGCTTTTTTTCCTAATAGCTGCTGAACTTCGTAGCGATCGCTTAATATTTCACCAATCATTATGTTTTCTTATAATGCTACCGTTGAAAAGTTTTATAGCTGATAGCTTTTCAATTTGGCAAATCGATATCTTTAGTATAATTGCGTAATTCTATGCCCTCCCAACTTTGGCCTTATATTACCCCCGGTATTCCCGATGAATTATTCGAGCATTTGCCAGGAATTCCCCTGAGCCAGCGAGAAGTCCGACTGCTATTGATTGCCCAACTGCGGCTAAAATCAGATTCCGTGTTGTGGGATATTGGTGCAGGGACGGGTACAATTCCGGTAGAGGTGGGGCTATTGTGTCCAGGCGGACAGATTATCGCTATCGAAAGGGATGAAGAAGTAGCTAGTCTGATCAAGCGTAACTGCGATCGCTTTGATGTGAAAAATGTCGAAGTTGTTGAAGGCAGCGCCCCAGAATGTTTACATGACCTCAAAATTACCCCTCATCGCGTTTGTATTGAGGGAGGTCGCCCCATTCAGGAAATACTGCAAGCAGCTTGGCATTATTTGCCGCCATCCGGTCGGGTTGTAGCCACAGCTGCTAATCTAGAAAGTCTGTATGCTATTTCCCAGAGCTTTTCCCTATTAAGGGCTAGAAATATCGAAGTTGTCCAATCTGCGGTTAACCGCCTAGAGACACGCGGCTTTTCTCAAACCTTTACCGCCGTCGATCCCATTTTTATCCTCAGTGGTGAGAAACTGGATTAGGGAATGGGGCATAGGGACTAGGGACTAGGGACTAGGGACTGGGGACTGGGGACTAGGGACTAGGACTAGATGGGAAAAAGTTTTCCAAATACTCAATACCCAATACCCAATACCCAGTACCCAGTACCCAGTACCCAATACTTCTATGCCTTGGTCTCGGATTATTAGTGGAATTGTTGCGATCGCTCTTGCTCTTTCTGCAACCCTTTTTGGGGGTTGGTACTTTACCATCATCTTTGCGGTTATCATCTTTTTGGGTCAACAGGAATATTTTAATTTGGTGCGAGCTAGAGGCATCGCTCCTGCCGCTAAAACCACTATGGCTGTCAGCCAAGTATTGCTGGTGATTTGCACCCTTGATGGCAGTTTAGCTGACGCTGTGATGCCAATAGCTGGCACACTTATTTGTTTTTACCTGCTGTTTCAACCCAAATTTGCGACGATCGCTGATGTTTCCGCTTCTATTATGGGGCTATTTTATGTCGGTTATTTACCAAGTTACTGGGTGCGGTTACGAGCAATTGATAGCGCTGCTTTTAGCAATCTCCCTTTGGGAGGTTATTGGCCCACAACCTGGACAGATTTCTGGGAAAAAGCAAATTCCGCTTCTTTAGCACAAGGTTTGACAGCCACGTTACTAACTTTTTTGTGTATTTGGGCAGCTGATATCGGTGCGTACACCATTGGCAAATTCTTTGGGAAAACGCGTCTATCTGACATTAGCCCGAAAAAAACTGTTGAAGGCGCTGTCTTTGGTATTACTTCAAGTGTTGCCGTAGCCATAGCAGGAGCCTATTATCTCCACTTGCCCCAATTCCCTTTCACAGGTTTAGCATTGGGTTTGCTGATTGGCATTGCTAGTCTTTTAGGGGATCTTACTGAATCTATGCTCAAACGGGATGCTGGAGTTAAAGATTCTGGGCAATTAATCCCCGGTCATGGTGGTATTTTAGACCGTACCGATAGTTATATTTTCACAGCACCTTTGGTTTATTATTTTGTGACATTACTTTTGCCACTACTTAGTAAATAGGTGAGTTGGGCATTGGGCATTGGGCATTAAAAAGAGACAGGGTAGACAAGGAAGAGGGGGAAGAACAGGAAAAGATTTATTCAATAATTCCTTCTTGTCTCCCTTGTCTCCCTTGTCCCCCTTGTCCCCCCTGCACCCCTGCTCTTGTTCCACAAGACGCCACATCATTTAAAATAGGGTATTAATATTTTTTAATTTGTGAGATCCGTCAAGGGTTAACGTTAATCCGCCCGCGACACACCAGCTTTCCTGGGATCAGCGTTAATTCTTGGATATCGACATCTGAGCCAAGATCGAGATTGTACTCATAATTATTTTTTAATATATCTCCTTGGTCTGGCTTGATTGAGATATCTACCAGTTGCAACTCATGTCCACTAAGTAATTGTAAGCTTAGACAAATCTCTAGAGGCGTTGTTTCACTATTGGTGACTCTCAAACCTCGCAGTATAATTTGGTTGTTCCCAAGGATAATTTCTTGCCACTTGATTGGTTGTGACTGTGAATAATTTGTTGGTAAAACCTTAACCAATAGATCGCTCAATGCAGTCGATAATAAGTCTGATGAGAGAGAAGCATTAAGATCCTTCTCCATTACAATCAAATCGCCAACCACTGATACTGTCTCTAACAATCGTAGGGGTTTTCCCTTGAGTACGGAGCCAAGATTGATCCGAATATTTTCTGCTATTAATTGAATTTGGGTAATTAAGAGACCTTGATAAACTGCATGAGTAGCAAAAACAGATACCGAAGGAATGCGTCCAGAGAAAAGTTGGCGATCGCTAGCTTTAATCTCCACTTCTAGTTCAGAGATTTGGCTGACCTGCGATCTCAACCAGAGCTTGACTGCTGTTGTGAGTACCTGCGTAATTATGCGGATTTTATTTCCACTTGTTGTTTGGGGATTTTGCTCTGGCATTTAACCAATATGTTTAAGAGTATTTGCTCAACAACCGAACCGAAATTAAATAAGCTTTAAATGTAACATTTATGCCTACTCGCTACAAAATGCAAATATCATTTAATTGATAACAATAAATAAGCAATTTCCACATGGAGGTACGGTTACAAAAAATTCTTGCTCAATGGGGTATCGCCTCACGTCGTGAAGCCGAAGAAATGATTAGGCACTCACGCGTGCGGATTAATGGGGTATTGGCACATTTAGGTCAAAAAGTCGATCCCGAAAAAGATGCGATCGCAATTGATGGTAAGTCTGTATCCGAAAAGCAGCGTCCGGCTTTAATATATCTATTGCTGCACAAACCTGCGGGAGTGGTTTCGACTTGCTACGACCCTCATCGCAGACCAACAGTCCTGGATCTACTACCGAAAGAATTACGGGAGGGTTCAGGTATTCACCCAGTTGGCCGTCTAGATGCAGACTCTACAGGAGCATTAATCCTGACTAATGACGGAGAACTGACATTTGGACTAACCCATCCACGTCACAGTATTTCCAAGACATATCATGTTTTGGTCAAAGGACATCCTCCAGAAACGGTACTACAGATGTGGCGTCAAGGTGTGATGTTGGAGGGTAGAAAAACCAGGGCTGCTAAGGTACGCCTCATAGAACGTCGTACCGAGCAAAGTGTTTTAGAAATAGTGTTGCAGGAGGGAAGAAATCGTCAAATTCGTCGGATAGCTCAACAGTTAGGATACCCAGTAATCAAGCTGCATCGGACTGCGATCGGGCCAATTCAATTACAAAATCTCAAAGAACCCTTTTTGTCAGAGGGTAAATATCGTTCCCTCAAAGATTATGAAATTCACTTTTTGCAAGATCAAATAACGCAACCTAATTATTGATTCAGTGGAGTTAAGGAGTGTCAGTACGCATGAAATGGCTAAGAAAGAAGAATAAGCACCAGCCATCACTTTCATTAGAGGAACAACGAGCCGAAAAGTTGGCAGAATTAGGCGCTCAACTTTGGGCATTGCGTCAAGAACAGGGTTTATCTCTAGAGCAAGTGGTTGCATTGACGAGGATTCCCCGACGATTATTGCAGGCGATCGAAGAAGGTAATTTAAACGATCTACCAGAACCAGTCTATATTCAGGGTTTGATCAGACAATTTGCTGATGCACTAGGCTTGAATGGAGTAGAATTTTCTGGCACTTTTCCGGTCAGTTCTGCACAAGTTAGTCCTCTAAGTAGGGGGAATACTTCACCCCTAGCTCAACTACGTCCGATTCATCTTTACTTTCTTTACATATTCCTAATAGTCTGCTCTGTAAATGGGTTATCTCAGTTATTAAATAACGCCTTACTACAAGCAAGTAATAGCCCAAACCAGCAATATCCAAAACAAAAGTCTGTTGTTAAACCAGAACTAGCTCAACTAAAAGAATCAACACAGGTACAACCTGTCAGCGATACCCTGAGCGGTGTCCAAAAAAGACAGGTTGTACAGGTTGGTGTAACTTTGAAAGCCTCATCTTGGATTCGTGTAGTAGCCGATGGCAAAACCGAGTTTGAGGGTATTCTGCCAGAGGGAACTCACCGAGTTTGGAAAGCCCAAGAGCAACTGACGGTGAAAACTGATAATGCTGGTGGGGTGTTGGTGAGCGTCAATCAAGAGAAAGCTAAGGAAATGGGAGAGCCAGGAAAAGAGGAAGAAGTTAGGATTGCTGCCAAGCCTAAGTTTTGAAATATTGGTCATCGGGCATTGGGCATTGGGGATTGGGGAGAAACTTGTTCAATATTTCTCCCTGTTATCTTTCTCATCCCCCTACTCCCCAGTCCCCAGTCCCCAGTCCCCAGTCCCCAGTCCTCACTGAACTTGGTCTTCCGGGGCGCGTCCATTGAGTTTAGTAAGAGCTTTTAAGCGATCGCGCAATTCGTCTGTTATCGCTCCGGCTTGATAGCGCCACTCCCAGTTCCCCTCAGCAACACTGGGAAAATTCATCCGCGCTTCGTTTCCTAATCCCAAAATATCTTGCAAAGGAATAATCGCTTGGTTGGCTACAGAACTCAAAGCTAGGCGAATCAAATCCCAGTGAATACCATCAGGGCTGATAGAACCTAAATAAAGCAACAAGTTTTGCTTTTCCTCATCCTCAGCTGTATTGAACCAGCCTATGGTTGTATCATTATCGTGAGTTCCGGTATAAACTACAGCGTTGTGCGGATAATTGAATGGTAAAAATGGATTAGCAGAATCAGCACTAAAGGCAAATTGCAAAATTTTCATCCCCGGAAATTCATACTTGTCTCGCAGCGCTTCTACCCCTGGTGTAATTACTCCTAAATCTTCTGCTAAGACGGGTAGCTTGCCTAACTTTTGCCTAATCACTTCAAAGAAAGCATCTCCAGGCGCTTCCACCCATTTACCATTGATGGCAGTTTGTTCACCTTGCGGCACAGCCCAATAAGCCTCGAAGCCGCGGAAGTGATCAATGCGAATTATATCTACATAATCCAGCATTGCCTCAAAGCGCTGTACCCACCACTTAAAGTCTTGTTTTTGCAATTCATCCCAGTTGTAAACCGGGTTGCCCCACAATTGACCGGTGGCGCTAAAGTAATCTGGTGGAACTCCTGCCATTAGGGCAGCAGCTCCTGTCTCTCGATCTAAGCAAAACATGTTAGGATGCGCCCACACGTCGGCACTATCATGAGATACGTAGATGGGGATATCGCCAATAATGTGAATACCGCGCATATTAGCGTAGCTTTTAAGCTCTGACCACTGGCGGAAAAACTCAAATTGCACAAATTTGTAATAATAAATCTCTCCGTTGAGCCGATGCTGTGCTTGCTCCAATGCTTGGGGATCGCGCTTGACAAATTCTGGCTTCCATGCGTGCCAGTTTCCATTCTCATTGGCATCTTTCAGCGCCATAAATAAGGCGTAATTATCTAGCCAATAAGCTTTACTGTCGCAAAAACCTGCAAACTCTTTCTGCTGAATGGGCGTAGCATTGGTTCTAAAGTTGTCACAGGCTTTTTTGAGTAGCCCAATCTTAATCGGCACAACCTGCTCGAAATCTACCTTTTCTACCGGGAATCCTGGCAAATTAGCAAAGTCTTCCTCAGATAGTAAACCTTCTTCTAAGAGCTTTTCTGGGCTAACTAACAGAGGATTTCCTGCCATTGCTGAGTAGCACATATACGGAGAATTGCCGTATCCAGTGGGGCCCAGTGGTAAAACTTGCCAATATTGTTGATGGCTTTCTTTAAGAAAATCAATGAAGTGATAGGCTTCTAAGCCTAAATCCCCAATGCCAAATCGACTGGGAAAGGAGGTAGGATGCAGCAAAATGCCACTGGATCTAGGAAAAGGCATAAGTAACCTGAATTATAAGAGGGAGCAATTGTCTGATGGAAACGCTAGGCGATCGCATCGAATTTATCACGGAACGGTATTTGCAGGGGAAATCAAGTAAACTCATTTTGTTTGTCATTTGTCCTTTGTCATTTGTTCTTTGGCAATAACCAATACAACTTTTGGAGAGGCTGTACTTAGACTATGCTCAGTGACTACGCCAACGACTACGCGGTAGTTGAATCTCGACTTACTTCGACTACGCTCAGTACAAGTCGCTCGATTACCGCGCAGTCGAAACCTAGTACAAGTGACTAATGACCAATGACCAATGACCAATGACTAATGAGTAAATCACTATGACTTACCGAAATCCTACACCGACAGTTGATATCATCATTGAACTAGTAGATCGACCTCATCGGCCAATAGTGTTAATCGAAAGACATAATCTACCTATAGGTTGGGCTATTCCTGGTGGTTTTGTAGATTATGGCGAAGCGGTGGAAGTGGCGGCACGGCGAGAAGCTGAAGAAGAGACAGGTTTACAGGTGGAATTAGTGGAACAATTACTGGTATATTCTGACCCCAATCGCGATCCCCGTCAGCATACGATTAGTATTGTGTTTTTGGCGACAGCTACGGGGGAACCGGTGGCCGGAGATGATGCTAAGGGTGTAGGTATTTTTGAGTATTGGCGCGTGCCTGGTAATTTATGTTTTGACCACGATCGCATTCTGCGCGATTATTGGCGATATCGGCATTATGGGATACGTCCGAGGTTGGGGTAAGAGGAACAAACCGCGAAGGCGCAAGGGCGCAAAGGAAGAGAAGAGAGGAATACCTGTGACACAAAGTTTTTGTGATTATACTGTGTCAGTGGTATTTAAAGGTGCATTATGGATGCTGAAACATTATTGGAGAAATACGCCGCAGGGGAACGGAAATTTCATGCAGTAAATCTTAGAAGGGTAGACTTCAAAGGTGCAGATTTAACTGAGATAGAGCTACACAAAGCAAATTTAAATGGGGCAGACTTGAGTGAGACAACGCTAACAAAAGCTAACCTTTTGCAAACAGGGCTTTCTAGGGCATCTCTAAGATGTTCAAATTTGATGTGGGTGCAAGGTGAGTCAATTAATTTAAGTTGGGCAGACCTTAGCGATTCAGACTTGAGTTATGCAAATTTGAAAGCTGCAAATTTGACTGGAGCAGACCTGACTAGAGCAAACTTTACTCAGGTAGAACTCACTGGAATAAATTTTCAAGGTGCAAATCTTCATAAAGCTATATTCCGGGGAGTTAGTTTGGAGAAATGTAATTTATCAGGAATGAATTTAGCTGAGGCTGATTTAGTTGGGGTATACCTGGAACAAGCAAATCTCAGAAACACCTATCTAAAAGGAGCAAATCTAGAAAGAGCCTGTCTTTCAAATGCAAACCTGATGATGGCAAACCTTGATGGTGCAAATCTAAAGAAGGCAAATTTAACTGGCGCAAATATCTATGGGGCAACCTTTAAAGATGCAGACCTCACTGGTGCGATAATGCCAGATGGAGAAATCTATAAACCGATCGCAGCTGAAGCAGAAATCGCTAAACAGGAAACATCGTTAGAGAAAGTAATATCTATGACCCGTAAAGTAATTAATACTGATAACGCACCCGCACCAGTCGGCCCTTATAATCAAGCGATCGCAGCTTCAGGTCAATTTGTATTTATAGCTGGACAAATTGCCATCGATCCTCGCCTTGGCGATGTCGTCTACACTGATGATGTCAAAAAGCAAACTGAGCAGGTATTAGCTAATCTTGAAGCGATTCTCACAGAAGCCGGTGCGACTTTTGAAGATGTGGTGAAAACCACTGTATTTTTGGCTGACATGAATGATTTTGCGGCGGTGAATGCCGTTTATGCTAAATATTTCCCGGAAAATACAGCCCCAGCCCGGGCTTGTGTACAGGTATCGCGCTTACCTAAAGATGTGCTGGTAGAGATTGATGCGATCGCTGTAATTAGCGGTTAAATGGAACATATAAATAAGCAAAATCTATCCTAAACCTCTTATTTCTTTCCTCTTGTTTGTTTTTTGTAAAGCTAAATAAAACTCTGCTAATTACTTCTCAACAAACGCGTTCACGAAGTGACTCTAAAAGAGTATCGCTTCTACAACTTTGGGAATACTGAGATTAAGTACCCTAAAGGAGTATTAAAAATGCCAGAAAATCGCATCAGTGCCACTTTAGCCCCAGCAGATAAAGAAGCAGTCATGCAGGCGATCGCTACAATTAGAGAAAAGTTACCGTTTTTGGTTGATTTGACCCCCGAAGATCGGCGAACAATGCTGAAGATGGGAGATAAAAGTCGGGCTTTTGTCAGCAAAGCTTTAGAAGTAGCGACACAGAACCCTAACTTTTTGCCTCGTTATTTTGATTTAGAAGAGATGCGCCGGGATTTGGAAATATATGAGGATTTGTATCCAGTGCTGTTGTCTCTAACCCAACTGCAAGAACTGGTGGATGATACCTGTATAACTGCTGCTAGCGAAGCCTATGCAGCAGCATTAGCAGTTTATAGCTATGCCAAAGCTAGCGGTGATGTCGCAGGTTTAGATGCACTAATTGATGAGATGGGACGCAGGTTTAACCGCCGCTCCAAGAAAAAGCAATCCGAAGTTCCAGTTAGCTAAACCTTGAAACAGGTAATTATACCAGTTGTCAACTTGGTAAAATACACGTCATTTGTAGGGGCATAACAATGTTATGCCCTTTTCGCGTTTTAAATTCAAAGATTTTTGAAACCCGTGCAGGTGGTCACTGAGCTTGCCGAAGTGCAGGTTTTGCCTGTATAGCCGCGATTTGTATAACGCATCTCGTTTATCTAAAATATACTTTGACCTCTCTCCAAACCTCTCCCCTACAAGGGAAAAGGCTTTAAATCTTACTCCCCTTCCCTTGTAGGGAAGGGGCTGGGGGTTAGGTCTATATTAGACTCTACCGATAAGCGCTAAGTCGCCAGGGCATTTTTGAGCCTCAGAAGGTCAACATCGAGCCTCAGAAGGTCAACGTCGAGCCTCAGAAGGTCAACGTCGAGCCTCAAAAGGTCAACGTCGAGCTTCAGAAGGTCAACATCGAGCCTCAGAAGGTCAACATCGAGCCTCAGAAGGTCAAC
>NZ_JAVRCK010000107.1:0-26109 GCF_034530815.1 Nostoc sp. DedSLP03 | reverse complement strand
GTAACTTTCGGACTGTTTATGCTTGAATAATTAACTTTCGGTCACTTTATCATTACAAAACACTAGTTTCACTGTTCGGCTACTAAACGTAATAATCTGCTTTTTAACTTCTACTGCGGACAACTTATGGTTTCAATAACGGACTGCTTATGGTGTAAGTCACAATCTCGCTTAGTTCTAGCTGATATAATAAAATTATTCAGCTAGAATTATAGAAAAACTATGCCGACGAAAATATGTGGACTCGGCTTTGACTGCGCTAGTATGATGCTGCAACCAGGACTACTAGATTCTGGAGAATGCCTGAATTACAAAACCTGTGGTTCAGCGATGAAATTGAGTCCAGACGAGGAGATCGAACTAATTCGCGTGCGCCTTCTTGAGCAGGAACGCTTCAGAGAAACCTTTAGAATTACACGTCGCCAGGCTGCAATCATGATGTTAATGGCCAGGGGATGCCCTCAAACTGCCCACTCTTTGGGTGTAACCGAGAGAATAGATGCGATCGCCTCCCTTGTGGAACAGTTACATTCGCAATTGAATAATAAAGAAGGGCAATACATTGCTCCGACTGGCTGCGAAGTACACCACTACAGTGTGAAACGTCCAAGTGGTGTTTATGGTTACAAGAAGTTGACAGCAAGAGAACCAATATTTGAACCCTCTATTGAGAAGCAACTCGTCAAGGTTATTCATCTGAGCCATGACAATGACCCACGTTTTTTAGAGGCGCAACTTGGGATTGAGCGACGAAATCGGCTGATGCGTGTACGAACGCTCCTGACAACGGCTGAATCCCTACTTCGCTCTTGCACCAATACATTGACAGAAGAATCACCAGAGGATAACTCCTTACTTATAAGAGCGCCAGAAGTTGAACCAGTGTTACAAGAGCGCCTTGCGTCAGAATCATGAATCCATACTCTACCGCCAGTACCTCAAAATGAATCTAAATGTCCAAAAATAACAATGGAATTAGTATTCTCTTTATGTTCTAGCTTATAATTAATATTTATTTAGCTAGAACAAAGAGTTGAGCATCTGGCCGCTAAATGCAATGAATTTCCTCATTTACAATTAACTTGTTAGTTTCCTTCATTTAAAGCTTTACCAGAATCACAGCAACCTATAAACTATGGTGAAGTCTAGTAAACTTTACTAGAACATTAGGCAGTTGCTACACTTGGAAACTGTCAAAGAAACTAATCAGAGTTTTGTGCATTTTATTTAACCTTGAAATATTGACGTTTTAGTTTCGAGTCGCCTCGGTTAGCGTAGTGTTGGAAGCTTTCAAAAATAGTTATTAGTCCGCGTTTCTCCATCTCCTTAAAAAACCACTCCCAACGCTCCAAGTCGGATGGTGGTGCAGTGAATCGTAAATCGTTAATCTCACCCATTATCATCACCCTAGCTGATTGCATCTAAAAACTCGACAGCATCACTCTCCCAGGTTTCCCCTTGTCTAGACTGTCTAGCCTGACTATCTTCTTCAAGTGTCATTATATTGGGAGGATCGAGAACATCCAAGCGTGACTCAATCAAAGCTAGGGCTTGTGCTAGTGCTGCAATTTGTTTTCTATCCTTCCTAACCTCACTCATCAAACTTATTTGAATATCAACTATTCGCCGCTTCAGTTCGTCTACCTCTGGTTTAGGGAGAGCTGGTTTCGGTTGGGTAGATTGGAACGATTGGTCGGCTTGGGCAGTTGCCTTTTGTCCCCACAATAGCCCTGAATGTTGCATTCGCCACAAACCCAAGCGGTGAATTTCTTGCCCAAGAATGAGAAAATCACCGTCATTGGTTCGTAAAACTGTCTGTCTTTGACTGTAGGGTTGAATTGTTCCTGAAAGCATTAAAGTTTCTCTGACACCAATATTTGCTACCATTTTAGACTAACCCACAAAGCGTAATCGCCTGCGGCGAGAGTAGCTCATCAATAGATTTTCTTGTCCAGACTAGTCCTCCACCACTCCTGGTTGCCATTGCCGGGAGACAAGGTTGTAGACTTGTACTGGAGTTCCGATTGCCACATCTGCGATCGCCGTACTCCTTCCCTACGGGACGCTATTGTGAACGGAGAAGCAAGCTACGCTGTCTGGGCTATTTCATTCTAAAAAGCTGCATTGAGCGGTGCTGGTCATGGTTGAAAAGTCGAATTCGTAAACAGCTAATTCAATTTGACTGCCTTCGGAATGCTATGGAAGATGTTCTTAGTACAGCATCCTAATCGTACTGGCGGCTGCTATACCAATAGAGGAAAGTAAGAGACTGTCTCTAAAGAAATGTAAAGAAGACGTACAAAGAGTGATCGCAAAAACTGAGTATGAGTAAGAATATACACAACCGATATTACTGTATGAAAGAATCTCAACATTGTCCGATAACTACCGCCAATCCCTGTTCAACGGGACATTCCCAACATGGTGACTCGGCCGCTCATTGCTAACATAGCCAGAATTATTTGGTTCAATTGCCGCATCGTCGTAGCGTTGATCTGCGGTAGGAAGCATTGTAGCAGTGATAAGATATCGGGCATGGGCTGATTGTGGTTTTTGAGTTGTCGTTGTGAGACACAATAACTTTACTACATCGGCCCTCTCTCCTCATCCTCTTATTTTAGCTAAGGTATTGGTTTTGGATGAGTTTTTATATGAGGTTTACCTGAAAAAGTATTGGTTATATAGATTTCCTATAAATAAAATTTAAACTATTATGGGTTATAGAAAAGTAAAAAGGTCAGGTTGGCAACACAGTTGGATTACTTGTTCGATGTAATGGGAGCAATTTTCAGAAAAAGTGTGATAGTGCCTGAATTAAAGATATAGCAGTTCTAAATCAATAACTCTACTACAGCACCCCTATCTCTTCATACTCTTTTTTTGGCAAAGGTATTGATTTTTAGGCGTTGCATAATTAAGGGATGAACTGTCTATATTGTGCATCCAACCTTATCCGTAAGAACGGGCATCGTCGTGGTAAACAGAACTACATCTGTGTATCTTGCGACGTGCGTTCCGCCCCGCTTCGCTAACGCCAATTTATAGAATCACATTCAAAACGCGGATACAACGACGAAGTTAAACAAAGATGTCTAAGTATGTAAATGGCATTGGTTTTTGCGCCATTGAGCTGCTGACTGGAGTTAATCATAATACAGTAATAAACTGGGTAAAAGAAGTAGCTCTAAAATTACCAGATGCGCCTGAACATTCAGAAATTCCTGCTATTTGCACAAGTCGATGAACTTGAGACATTTGTGGGTAAAAAAAAACAAAATTTGGGTATGGACGGCAGTAAATAATCGTCTTCCAGGTATTTTAGCTTGGACTTTAGGAGACCGTAGTGCTAAAACCTTCGCAAAACTGTGGAAGATTATTAAATGTTGGAAATGTTATTTTTATGTAACAGATGGATACCCAGTTTATCCATGTTTTATCGATGATTGTGACCAGATAATAAAAAAAATACATGACACGATTAGAAGGAGAAAATACTAGATTAAGACATTATCTAGTATGCCTTCATCGAAAAACTCTTTACTATTATAAATCAGAAGAAATGCTTAAGTTATTAATTCGATTGTTACTGCATTACCTCCATTGTGGATTTGTACCCTTAGTAGCCTAATTCATCCCGCAACTATGCAATGCCGATTTTTAACTTCTATTTTGTTTAAGTCCCGTTAGCAGGAAAAATGGGAATTGAAGTGCGTGATGTGGGTTTTAAAATAAAATTTCTATCGTAAAATGTCCAAACGTATGAAGTCAAGGATTGGAAAACATGAAACGCCTTATAATATGTTGTGATGGAACTTGGCAAAAACTCACTAGTCCTTATCCGACTAACGTGGTCAAAATTGCTCAAGCAATCAAGCCTTCTAGCGAGGGAATATCTCAAATCGTATTTTATGATGAAGGTGTTGGAGCCGGAAATGCAGCGGAAAAAGCTCTCGCTGAGGGTGACAAAATTCTTGGCGGAGCTTTTGGGCTAGGAATTGATAACAACATTCAAAATGCCTATCGTTTCCTTTGCTTGAATTATGAACAAGGCGATGAGATTTATCTTTTCGGCTTTAGCCGTGGTGCTTATACGGTGCGTAGTTTAGCTGGATTAATTCGCTGTTCGGGAGGTTTATTGTCTCTTTCAGAAATCCGTAAGATACCTGCTTTGTACGAAATTTATCGAGACCGTACGCTAACTTTGAAAGAAAAGGAAAAGTTTCTCCAGATCCCAATACCTAAAGCATATGGCTCCGACATAGACAAAATGGAGGAGCGGAGATCTCAGGCACATAAGATTTATAGTGATCGCAGTTTTATTTCTTTGGAAGAACAGAAAAGAGATCCAGAAAAATCCCGACAAGATTTGCAGCAAAAAGAGCAGAAAGTCCAGGAATTATTAAAAAAGTATCATTTTCTTCAAGACGAGAAGTCGGTAAAGCTGCAAGAGGTAGAAATTACTCTAATCGGCTGCTGGGATACTGTCGGTTCACTTGGTGTACCTAATCAAATTCCTTTCCTGAGCGGGTTGATCAATGAGAAGTTTCAATTTCATGACACCTTGTTGAGTTCAATTATAAAAAATGCGCTTCATGCTGTGGCTATCGATGAGATCCGTGAAGTCTTTGACGTCACTCACATGAAAAGACAGAATGATGACAAGCAGCCTTTACTTGAAATTTGGTTTCCGGGTGCTCATGGTTGTGTTGGCGGTGGTAGCAAAAAAGAGTCTGGGCTATCGGATGCAACGTTGGCATGGATGATGGAGCAAATTAACGTGCTTAAACTCGGACTGAAGTTTGATTGGGGTGCTGTTGAGGACAAGATTAATCTTAATCATAAGATCGACTTTGACAACACATTGGAAGGTATCTACAAATTGCTAGGGGAAATACAGCGTGAAATTCCTCTTGATCAGTTTGCTGCACTTGACGACAGTACGAAGAGACGTTGGCGAGATCGACAAGACTATCGTCCGAAGAACCTGAGGGATTACGCGAATGATTTGAATAATTGGAAAGAGTAAATATTTCAGGTACTAAGTACTTCAAGGGGCGACAATCATCGCTAAACTAAGCTATATAAAGATTTAGAAGGTACAGACCCGAATGGCACTAAGAAAAGCCGAAACACTTGTGGTTTAAGCTGTTTGCAATTGCTTGCTCCCCTCATGCCGGGGTTTCGTCATTAAGGGGTAAGCTTTTGAGCGACGTTTACGGACTCGTGGTTCACTTCTTGCGGGGCGAGCGTTGACAGCTTTGTGAGCAATAACTTTAAGTAAAGTTTGGCAAATTTGGAGATATTTTGTTGAAATTGCTGCTAGTAATTCGGGGATAAAGTTATTTAAATGATGACGAGTACCTTGCAGTGACAGGCGTAAGGCTTGAGTACCGTAAGTAGTAGCTGCCGACCACATCAAACTACGCAGTAGATTGTAGGCAAGTAAATAAACGTAAATTTCTTTGCGTACCATTGAGGGAGTTTTACAGCGTAAAACATCCATGCCCAAGGTAGTTTTTATATGTCTTAAATCTAGCTCAACAACAAGCGCGTTTACCATAAATGTCAACAATTTCGAGGGTAGGATAAGTTGTTGTATTTAAAAGAGTGGTGATTAAACTGACTCGCCCCGTGCGAAAGGCAGGAATAACAATGTAGTAGTAAATTTCTCGCACAGTTAGAGTTGGCGGTAGAGCATCAAATTCATCCTTGCTCAACCCTTTTGGGCATTTTTTAGGTTTATACCAAGTAACAAGCTTGTCACAATCCCCAGCAAATTTACCTTTTCGCATGGTTGTTGTTCGAGATTGGTGCTTCCGAAATATGGCATTGCAATCAAGTTTTTTAATGGTAATCATATCAGAGTGAGCACAAAAAGCTTTATTCCCTAAAAGCACATCATTAGGTTTAAGAAAACTGTACATTTTCCTCGCTAATTTAATATCATGAGTGTTCTGCCCTAGCTTGGCAGTAAACACTCGTATCTGTTGAGGGAACTTCTACGTCTTCTCCAGCTAAATATGCAATTATTTTACTCACAGCATTATGGCAAGTTTTGTCCGTATCTAAAACCTGAGATAAAATGCCCACAACGTTATTAACGGGTCAAATAATCGCTTTTTGTATTTGATTTTTAATTCAGAGATTGCAAGTCTTATTGTGGTTTCTGGCAACAGTTGTTTAAAAGGCAGCCCCAAACTCTGGCTGAATTTATCCTTGAGAATTTGTACTCTTAGTGTCACAGTAGTGTTTATGATGTTGGCTTATTCGTCTCACAAAAGTATTTCACGGACGACTAAGCTTTTTCTACCTTCAAAAACTTTTTGAGCAAACCTACATCATCTTACTCTCTACGATCACCACTTCTCATGCCATTAATACTCAATTGGCATTAAAAGCTGTAACCCATATTTCACACAGCTTAGAGCTTTTCTTAGTGCCATTTGGGTGTGAACTAATCGCTTATTAAATTGTAAGCGCTTTGGTGTGTAAAATCTAATTGTTTTGTCTGCGATCGCCGCGTGGTCATCTCGTGTGTTGCGGCGGTGGTGTGGCGCGGTGGCGTAGCCATTGTGTGGTCAGTTGTGGCAAGGGGATAAGTACTTTGCTGCCAAAGAAAATCAAGATTTAGGAGTAGTCAAAGCGCTCCGAAAGCCAGTCTCAAAGCTGGATTTATCTCCTTTTTCTGCACTCTTTTGACAAATGTGCAATTACCTTAACCTCTCACGAATGCTCCTGTGCTGAGTTTTTATATAAGTTTTTATATAAGTTTTTATATGAGTTTTTATATGAGTTTTTGAAAGAGCTTTGATGAGAAGTTATGCAACAATCATTATATGGTTGAAAATTTAACTGTGAAACAATACCTTTGTCAAAAAAAGAGTATGAAGAGATAGGGCTGCTGTAGTAGAGTTGTTGTCTCTCACAACGAAACTCAAGACCCACGAGCAGCCCATGCCTGATATCCTATCACTGTTACAATGCTTGCTACCGCAGATAAACGCTACGTGGTACTTGAGATATCCACTCTCGTATCGTCACTTAGAAGAAATGATGGTAGAGCGGGGACTATTGGTAGACCACATAACAGTGTATCGTTGGGTGCAAGCTTATTCACCTGAAATTGAGAAGCGATGCAGATCTTACTTGAGCCAAAGTAATGATTATTGGCGAGTAAATGAGACATATATAAAGGTAAAAAATGAATGGAAATATTTATATCGTGCTGTTGATTCATCTGGTAATACTATCGATTTTATGTTGAGTGCATCGCGCGATGCACAAGCTGCACAAAGATTTTTCTGTAAAGCCTTGAAAGCTTGCCACAACAGAACCCCACGATTTATCAACGTCGATAAAAATGCAGCTTACCCACCTGCAATTGATCAACTCAAAAAATCAGAATTATTGCCTGATGATTGTGAATTACGACAAGTTAAATATCTAAATAATAATCTGGAACAAGATCATCGATTTACCAAAAGGTTGGTCAAACCAGGAATGGGATTTGCATCGTTCAATACGGCTTTGGCGTTCTCTAAGGGGATATGAAACAATGAACATGATTCGCAAAGGACAAGTTAAAGGAGTTGAAAAAACAGATATCGCTGCTCAAGTGAAATTTGTTGCTCAAATTTTCGGAGTTGCTTCATAACTGGTTCTGATTTATACAGAGCTTTTGTCCTTTGCACATTTTTGCAACACAACCTCTATTCCTGCAAGACTGATTAGCCTTTCTGGTGACGTGTCTTCGTACAATATTTTAGTGATCGCTTGAATATGTTCTTGGAGGGCTTGCTTTTGTTCTGGGGTCATCGGTAGGTAAATACACTCGTCTTAATTATACTGACTGATTTTCGCCCTCTTTGCAAAAAACTGGGATGCTCCCCATCATTTGTGGTACGGTTTGGTGGTTAAAGCTAAACAACTGTTGGCGCAGCAAATAGAGATACTGCTGAACATACTGATGCTGTTTTAGAGCTATGAGGATGGTAGTAGCTAAAGTTAACTGATAAAAATAGTGAGCTATTCTATTGCTTTTTATAAAAAGTTATGAGTTTTTATATGAGCTTTTATATGAGTTTTTGAAATGATTTTAATAAAAATTGTGTAACAATAATTTAAAAGCTACCTGAGATTCATTATAAATTCCGTTAAAATACAATGGGCGGAAATCTATTTTACTTATCAACTATCATTAATTGTACCAAAGTTTAATTTCTAAATTTATTAAATAAATATAAATATATTTAAAAAATAATAAAATTAATAAAAGTTAACTTGTAGTTAACTTTACTAAATTTACACTTTAATTAGTAAACAAACAATTAATAAAGCTCAATGGGACTTAAAATCCAATTCAATTCTTGTTATTCTGTTCAAACTATAGAAGCAGACAATATCTTTTTTTTGTCAGAAAGAGAAAAAGTCTGGTTAAACGATCATATTTCTCATACTTTAGCTACTTTCATCGATGGTGAACGCAATATTAACGAAATTATTGATATCATTCAACAGTCGTTACTGCAAGATCCAAAATCTTTACAGTCAGCTACCACTTTTTTCCAAGAAGTTCTCAATATAAGTATTAAAGCCCAATATGCTTTATTACAAATGCAACAAAAGGGCTATCTTATTCAAGAAGATAATTCTTTACCATCGCACTTAGAAATCTTCTGCCATCATCTTAATATTGCCCCCACAGTAGCTTATCAAAGATTGCGATCGACTAAAGTAGCAGTAAAAGCATTAGGTTCGGTTGCTGCATCTGACTTGATTGCTGTGCTTGAGTCTCTCCAAATTCAAGTAGCAGACGAAGGTGATTTGACAGTAGTTTTAACCGATGATTATCTCAATGTTGAGCTCAAGAAGTTCAATCAACAAGCCTTAAAATCCCAATCTCCCTGGATGCTGATTAAGCCGTTAGGGACAATAGTCTGGATTGGCCCTTTATTTAATCCTCAGAAAACTGGTTGTTGGAACTGTTTAGCCCAGCGTTTGCGAGAGAATAGACCGATTGAAGGGTTTATTGAGAGACAGAAGCAAATATCTTCCCCTTTAACTCCTCCTTTAGGATTTTTGCCATCTACAGTACAAACTGCTTTAGGAATGGTAGCCACAGAGGTATTTAAGTGGATTGTCCAAGGGGAAAATAAACAATTAGAAAGTAATTTGATTGCTTACGATGCGATCGCACTGCAAACTCAAAATCATAGCTGGGTGAAGCGTCCTCAATGTTCTAGCTGTGGAGAGATGGTAAATGGGTTAACCAACAATTCCCTACCTGTTGTTTTAGAACACCGCCAGAAAACCTTTACTGTCGATGGAGGACACCGTATTTGTTCGCCACAAGAAACTCTTAGGAAATATCAGCATCATATTAGCCCCATTACTGGCGTTGTGCGAGAACTAAATAAAATTCCTGGGAATGGATTAACTCATAATTACATCGCTAAACATCATTTTCTCAGTGTTTTCGACGATTGCGCTAGTTTGCGCCAAAATTTGGGGGGTAGAAGTGCGGGGAAAGGTAGGACTGACTCTCAAGGGATGGCTAGTGGTTTTTGCGAAGCAATTGAGCGATATTCTGGGGTATTTCAAGGGTATGAAATTAGAGAAAAAGGCAGTTATCAACAAATGGGAGAGAAGGCGATCCATCCCAATGTTTGTATGAACTTCAGCCAACAGCAATATCAGAATAGAGAGCAATGGAATGTTGAGTGTCAAGGTTGGTTTCAAAAAGTCCCCGAACCTTTTGATGAACAAAGAGAAATTGATTGGACTCCTGTTTGGTCTTTAACCCATGAGGAATTTAAGTATCTGCCAACGGCTTACTGTTATTATGGCTATCGACCGGACTATAAACCCGACTGTTGGGCTGATTCTAATGGATGTGCGGCAGGTAATACTCTTGAAGAAGCTATTCTGCAAGGATTTATGGAGTTAGTAGAGCGAGATGCTGTCGCTTTATGGTGGTATAACTCTTTGCAAAAGCCGCAAGTGGATTTAGATAGTTTCGACGAGCCTTATTTTCAAAGCTTGAAGCAATATTATCAAACTATTAATCGGGAACTTTGGGTTTTAGATATTACTAGCGATCTGAATATTCCAGTTTTTGCTGCTGTGACTCGAAGAAGCGATCGCTCTGTAGAAGATATTGTTTTGGGTTATGGCGCTCATTTCGATGCCAAGATTGCTATTAGTCGAGCCTTGACGGAAGTTAATCAAATTTTACCTAACGTTTTATTTGCCAAAGCTGATGGAAGTACTCAATATCCCCCGTCAGCCGATTGCTTGGCGGTAGATTGGTGGAAAACCGCAACTTTAAGCGAGCAACCTTATTTAGTTCCAAGCGAGAGAATTGCTGCTGTCAGTGGCGATTATCGCGAAATGGCAAGTGATGATTTACTCGAAGATGTCAAGCTCTGTCAACAAATCGTTGAGAACAAAGGTTTAGAAATGCTGGTATTAGATCAGACTCGTCCCGATATTGGACTGAGAGTTGCCAAAGTCATCGTTCCGGGAATGCGCCATATGTGGAAAAGGTTAGCGTCTGGACGGCTTTATGAGGTTCCAGTGAAAATGGGTTGGTTGTCAGAACAGCTGACAGAAGAGCAACTCAACTCTTTTCCCATGTGGATGTGAGGTTCTCCCTACTGAATGATGTTATTTTTCATGAGTTTTTCTATGAGTTCGTAAGATGAGTTTTATGAGTTTCAGAGACTAAGAGAAAAACTAATATCAAAGGTAATTCACTGCGAGTTTAGCTCATCAAGCTTAACTTCCGTTCAGTAAACAGATATGACTTAATTACATAATCTGACTTTTATCAATGTGTAATTCCTAAAGTCTAACTTTTTACTGAACAACCAGAAAACTTAGTAGGAGAAACTAATCATGACTAATGAAATCATCAATGCCTCTTAAAATTACTGTAATCCTTACCATAACTAAATTGGTTAGTATGATGGCACGGAAAATTTCTGCATAATAAATAGTTATGCTGCTTGGTAATTAAGCTTGTGAGGTTAAGCAAAAATGCTCAAAATAAAATATTTAATTAGCATCGCTGTTCCGCTTACTGTTTTACTAGGAAGTTGTGGAAGGAGTCCAGAATTAGCGGCAGTTCGAGAACTTGCAACACTAGCCGATCAAGCTCAAGAGAAACTACCAAAAGTAGCTAATGATATTCACGACTCTTGTTTAAGAGCAGCGCGATATAAAGCACCTGCTGTTATTCCTTTAGCTCCAGCGATTTCGACAATAGAAACATCACGCTCACAAGATAAAAACGAAGTTGTAGAAGCAATCAACGATCTTATAAATAGAACGTCTTCTAGTTTACCCACTACTCAACAATTAAATGATTTAAAAAACAAACTAAATTCTCTTCCTCCTAGCTCTAATCGCTTACAGCAAAGGGCAGATGAACAACAAAAGTGCCAAATACTTAAAGAAAATTTTCCATTGGGGAAAAATATAAAAAATGGTAATGCTATTATCGTTTTGTATTTACAAAAGTTAGTGAGTGTAGCCTCTGAAAATATCAGTTTTGACAACGAATTTAATAATTTTAGTGCTTCTTCTAAAAATTTAGCTGGAGAATTAACGCCTCTTTTTGGGTTAGCTGAAAAAGATACAAATGTTGTTCAATCGCAAGTAGAAGCAGGAACAGGTTTAGCAAACTTTATTCTTACCTCTATCTTTCGTCAAAAAAGATTAGATACCCTGAAAACAATTATTCCCGAAACAGATAAAGCCTTAACGACTTATTCAAAGGGACTGGAAATTGTTGTTCAAAGAGTATATATAGATCAATACTTAAAAACTGAAGAAAGATCTCTTGATGGTTATTATGAAGATATCATTAATGACCTATTGAAAAGCAATCAACAGTTAGAAGGACTTTCAGTCATTGCTTTAGCGGATGTATTAGTAAAGCTAGATCAAGAAAAGTGGAATCCTGAAAAGGACAGAATTGAAGAACGCCGCAAATTAGCTGAGGATTATATCGATGTGCTTGAAACAGTTGTAGCGAGTCATAATAAGTTAGCGACTATTTATGGAAAAGGGAAAGATCCGTCAAAAGAAGTCGTGAAAGAATTACTGGATAAAAATAGAAAAGCATTGAAAAACTTCGTGAATCAAGCTAATAGCTTACAAGAAAAAAGTAACCCCTTACTCAAGTAGATAGGAAAAACTACCAATGGCTATTAATTTTGATGGCGTGAATTCATGGTTAGACTATTCAGATAAAATTCAAGAACTAGCAGATGAAGTTAAAAGATTTAGAAATAATTTTTCTCTTAAACTTTCTCAAGAACAAAGAAATACGCTAAAAGGTCATGAAGAGAAACTTGGGAATTATGCTAAAGAAATTGCGACGATTGTTGGAACCGAGCTTTTAACTCAACTTCAACCTCAATTGGATGTCCTCAAAGCGGGCATCGAAAAAGCTGATAGGTTTTTACAAAATTTTAATAGTACCAAAGATGCTATTTCAGCAATTACAGAAGTTTTTACAGCATTAACTAACGTTCTGCGCTTAGAGAACTGACACGAAAAACTGTAAAATGTGTGAAGCTACGAAAAAATTTCAGCGTAGTAATCAGACTTGTAGCGTTACGCACCAACTCCCAATTCCGAGCCAGATTGATCACAGATGATGCTAAACGGATATTCGATTATTGATGCTGATTCCCACGTAATTGAACCTCCCAGTATGTGGGCTGAGTATCTTGAACCAGAATTTAAACAGTTTGCTCCCTCAGCAGACATGAAAATTCAAGGGGAAGACATTGTTAAAAAAGTCTCTAAGCAAGTTCGTACTCTAGGAAATAAGCAGATGATGTCAGCTCATCCTAATGCTTATTTCCAAAGCTACAATGTCGAGTCTCACGTTCAAGAGATGGTGCAGATGGGCATCGATCTGGCATTCCTTTATCCAACTTATGGATTGTGGCTTTGGGCGATAGATACTATGCAACCGGAAGTTGCTGGCGCTTTTACCCGTGCTTACAACAATTGGTTAAAAGACTTTTGCAGTTACGCTCCAGATAAATTGAAGGGGGTAGGAGCAATTAATCTGCACGCACCAGAGTCAATGGTGCATGAATTGCATAGAATTGCCGATTTTGGCTGGAAAGCGGTGTTTTTACGCCCTAACCCCATCAAAGGAAGACTATTGAGTGACTCTGCTTATGAGCCTTTTTGGACAGAATGCGAACAACTAGGAATAGCAGTAGGTATTCACGAAGGGACTCACAGTCGTTTGCCAACTACAGGTACAGAAAGGTTTAACACTCGTTTTGCTACTCACGCTTGCTCTCATCCGATGGAACAGATGATGGCTTTATTAGCTTTGATTGCGGGAGGAGTATTAGAACGTCATCCAAAACTGAAAGTGGCTTTTCTGGAGTCTGGTTGTGGCTGGGTTCCTTATTGGCTGTGGCGACTAGATGAAGAATACGAAAATTTACATTGGGAGGATAAAATTAATGATAATGTCAAAATCAAGCCATCAGACTATTTTCGTCGCCAGTGCTTTATTGCCATAGAGCCTTCAGAACCATTACTGGCTCAGGTGATTGAATATATTGGCACAGACAATTTAATTTTTGGTTCGGATTATCCTCATATGGATCATAAGCCGAACATTGTTGCAGAGATGGTAAAGCTTGAGGAAACTTCATCGAAAGAAACTGTGCAAAAGATTCTTTGGGATAATCCTTGCCGTTTTTATGGTTTGGATAAAATGGAAAAAGTTAACTTAATAGTAAAGGAGAAATTATCATGATAGGAACAAGACAGTGGATATCTAAAGTTGAAGTTATCATACAAGGAGATAATCAAGGAGATAATTTTATTCCAGAAACAATAAATGCTAAATTCGTTAAGCAATTGTTGAAGCAAGGTAAAAAAATCTCTCAAATTATTTCTTACATATGGTTGAATGAAGATCCTGAAACTGCAAAAAAGTTAGATGGCTATTTTAAAAGAGCGGATCAAGATGAATTGAAAGAATTATTATTTGCTAAGAATCCTGAAACAGATGAATACAAATCACTGCTCAAAGTTTTTAAACAAAACAACTATCTTCCTATCTTTGATGAAGAAGATAAACAATTTATCGAGTTTAAAGTAGTAACCGATCAATTTGAAGGTAATATCAGCGATCCTGGACCTAGTGATAATGGCATACTAACTGTAACAATTCCCTATCCTCCACGCCCAGAAATTTTTGATGATTTTGATGAGCAAAGTAACACTGAAATACCATCAAATGGAGTTACTGTTATTAAGCAATCTGAGTTAAAAGAGTGGTTAATTCAAGCTCCAAATGACCCACCTTTCTTTTATGAAAATAACCCTTATATTCCTTCAACTTGTTCTTAAACTTTCAGGCAAGGTATTCTAGATTTAAAACATCTTAATCTTATGAAAGCATAAATTGCGAAAGACCCCACCCACATCTAAAACAAGGGTGGCTTTTTTATTCATTGGTGCTACTATCTAAATCCTGTAGAAAAAAATATGATCATCAAAGATACTCAAAAGCTTTTACCAACTCAAATCCGAGACAATTGGGAAATGTCGGATATGGTGCTGGAAATACCACCTCATGGTATTCCTTTACACTCCAAAAGTGTAGAAACACTCGTAGCAGCAGTAAAATCTGGAAAAAAAGCAGTTGCTTTCAGACCCATCCTACCTGTTTCATCAGAATTAGGTTTACCTCAATATCCGACTCTAGCTTATTTGTATCCCCAGGAGTTAAGTAAAATCTGGAGTCAGTTATTGCAAGAATTTGAAAGTAAAAATCAGGGGGTTTTTGGCATTCCAACACCCTTGACTATTATTTGCCAGACCGATCCTGACGAACAGTCACATTACTTTGCGGACTATTATGGCACGGCTGTAAAACCTTCTTATGTTAGGGCAATTGTCGGAAATACCTGTAATCTCAAATGCGTGATGTGTCCATATCATAGTTCTTTGCTCAAGCCAACACATACAACAGATTTCTTCACAGGTAATAATGCAATGTCCTGGGAGATAATGGAAAAACTAGCACAAGAATGTGGGGAACAGGGAATTACGATCTTAATTGGCAGTGTGGAGGAGCCATTGCTTCACCCGAAGATTATAGATTTTGTCCGACTTTGTAGACAACAAGGAGTTCCTAGAGTTCATATAACTACTAACGGTCAACTGCTAGATGAAAGTCGAGCTATCGCATTATTAAAAGCAGGTCTAACCAGTATTGATATTAGCATTGATGCTGCTGAGCCAGATACTTACTTAAGAGTTAGGGGTGCTAATCTTAACCAAGTCGAATCTAATATTATCAATTTTCTGCGACTGCGCGATCGCTTGAAAATTCTCTGTGAGGTGAGGACATCATTTGTCAGAAATCAAGATGTTACTATTGAAGAAGAAGAAAAATTTCGAGAACGTTGGCTAGCAAAAGCAGATAGTGTTTTTGTTTTGAACTTAGCTGAATACAAAGAAACTAATATGCGTCTTAGCAAGACTAACGACGCTCTGCAAGATTCGCTCAATCATTATATTCAAAAAGCACAAGGTAGATGGGCTTGTCTGTTTCCCTTTATAGAAATGGCTGTTTTGCCTGACGGCAGAATATACTACTGTATTGAAACCTTATTTAAACTTGGTTTTGATAAGGATATTGCTAGTCTTGGAGATTATAATAAACAAACTCTGCAAGATATTTGGAGTGGAAATTTCTTTAATCAACTTAGACGCGATTTAATCCTTAATAAGTTAGATAATAGGTCGGCTTGTAAAAACTGCGATATGTGGAAGTCACAGGTAATTAACAGAGCTTTTAAAAATAGGCTTCAAGTTACCACCACTATGGTGACTGAGATTTATCAGAGAACTGACTCCAAGGTAAAAACATAAAATAAAACAAATCAGGCACTTTATAATTGAGAAGGAAAGATAATAACAATTGTACTTAGAAAAATTTCCTTACGAACACTATGAAAAACTATCAGATTATAAAAAAAATCTATGAAAGTGCTAATTCATTAGTCTATAGAGCCATTCTCAAGCCTGATAATCAACCCGTTATTTTAAAGATTCTTAAGGAAAACTACCCAACTCCCTCAGAACTAACTCGATACAAGCAGGAATATGAAGTCACCCGCTCCTTAAATACCGATGGAGTTATTAAAGCATACAATTTGCAGCGATATGAAAATAGTCTAGTCATTTTTTTAGAAGACTTTGGCGGTGAATCTTTAAAATTGTTAATGTGCAATCGTCAATTTACTTTCAAAGAATTTCTCTCTATTGCCATCAAAACTACTGAAAGTTTGGCGGCTATTCACGCTGCCAATATTATTCACAAAGATATTAACCCCTCTAATATCGTCTATAATACAGAAACCGAACAACTCAAAATCATCGATTTCGGTATTTCCACTTGTTTATCGCGAGAAAATCAGGCAATTGGCAATATTGAGCGCTTAGAAGGAACTTTAGCTTATATTGCTCCAGAGCAAACTGGAAGAATGAATCGAGGGATAGATTACCGCAGTGATTTTTATTCCTTGGGTGCTACCTTCTACGAATTGCTCACCAATAAACTACCTTTTGCAATCACTGACCTTATAGAATTAGTTCATTGTCATATTGCTCAACAACCTGTTCCTCCACATGAAGTAGTAAAAACGCTAACTTCAACGTCTCAACCAATACCTAAAGCCGTTTCAGACATTGTGATGAAATTGTTGGCAAAAACCCCAGAAGAACGATACCAAAGTGCTTGGGGAATCAAAGCTGACTTGGAAACCTGTCGCGATCGCTTAGAGACTTTAGGGCAAATTGACGAGTTTTGTTTAGCAACTCAGGATATTTGCGATCGCTTTGTTATTCCTGAAAAAATTTATGGTAGGGAAAAAGAATTTATTCAACTATTAACTACTTTTGAGCGAGTTAGTCAAGGCAGCAGTGAGATAATGCTGGTTTCTGGTTATTCAGGAATTGGCAAATCTGCTTTGGTTAATGAAGTTCATAAACCAATATTACGCCAGCGAGGGTACTTTCTTAGTGGAAAATTCGATCAGTTGCAGCGAGATATTCCTTATGCGGCGATCACTTTAGCATTTCAAGACTTAATACGGCAATTACTTACTCAATCTGAAGCAGCACTACAAACTTGGAAACAGAAACTTTTAGCAGCATTGAATCCTAATGCTCAGGTTATCATCGATATAATTCCTGAATTGGAGCAGATTATCGGTAAACAGCCGCTTGTCGAACAATTAGGAGCAACTGAGACACAAAACCGATTTAACTTCTTCTTTCAAAGATTTATTAGTGTTTTTAGCAAAAAAGAACATCCATTAGTTATCTTTCTCGACGATCTACAGTGGGCAGATTTAGCATCTTTGAAGTTAATTGAGCTATTAATAACCGATGCTGATAGCCAATATCTATTGATAATCGGAGCCTACCGAGATAATGAAGTTGATGCTACTCATTCTTTGATACAGACCTTAGATCAAATTAAAAAAGAAGGTGTTAGGGTCAATAATATCTCGCTACAACCATTAGAAATCAAATATATCAACCAATTCATTGCCGATGCTTTAAATTGCTCTATAGAAAAGTCAAATCCTTTAGCAGAGTTATTAACCACTAAAACTCAAGGAAATCCTTTTTTCTTAACTCAATTACTTCAATCTTTGTATAGAGAAAACCTTTTGTCATTTGACTATAAGAAAAATGATTGGCAGTGGAATATTAAGGAAATCGAAACAGTAGGAATAACTGATAATATCGTTGATTTAACTATCAGCAAAATTATCAAACTAAATGAACGAACTCAGAAAATTTTGCAATTTGCTGCCTGTATTGGCAACCAATTTAATTTAGAACTTCTCTCTCTTATAAACAATAAATCTCAAATAACTACAGCTAGAGAACTTCAGCCAGCACTAGAGAACGGTTTAATTTTACCTCTGAGTAATGACTATAAAATACCTTTACTTTGGAATCAGGAAGAAATATCAAAGAATACTTCAGAAATATCTGATGCTTTTATTGCCAAAATTCCTAAATATATCCCATACAAATTTTTGCACGACAGAGTTCAAGAAGCAGCCTATGCTTTAATTCCAGAATATGAGAAAAAAACAGTTCATTTGCAAGTAGGTCGTCTCCTACTGGAAAATACTCACGAAAATGATTTAGAGTTAAATATTTTTGATATTGTTAATCAACTTAACGAAGGAGGTCAATTAATTACCGAGCAGTCAGAAAGAGATAATTTAGCTAAATTAAATCTTCAAGCTGGGAAAAAAGCAAAAGCATCAACAGCTTATCAACCTGCTTTAATATATTTAGAGACTGGGCTAGGATTATTAGCGTCAAATAGTTGGGAACAACAGTATAAATTTACTTGTGATATCCATGTAGAAACATTAGAACTACTCTACTTAAATGCTAAATTTGAGCGAGTTCATGAGCTGTCTGTAAATGTTTTGCAAAAAATAAATAACGATTTCGACAAAGTGAAGGTATATGAAGTACAAATCCTTTTATATTATGCTGAATTTAAGCCAAACAATGCGATAGAGACTGCATTTCAGGCTTTGGAACAACTGGGAATATATATTATCCCTCCAAATAACAATGATAATGATATAAAGAAGATTAAACAACAAGTTCAATCTGGATTGAAAGGAAAACATATTGAAGATTTAATTAATCTGCCGACAATGACCAATCAATATAAACTGGCAGCTATAGAAATACTCCAAAAAATTATAACTGCTACTGGTACTACCAATTTGTTTTTATTTCTTAAAGTAGTCGTAAGCCAGCTTCATCTTTGTATTGAATATGGAAATGCTCCCCAGACTGCTGCTACCTATAGTTTTTATGGAGCAATGATGTGTGGAGTAATAGGAGATATTAATTCTGGATATGAATGGGGGAAACTTGCTATCAAGTTGCAGGAAAAATACAACACAAGAAAATTAGAAGTGTTAGTAATGCATCTTTATTACGGATGTATTTGGCATTGGAAAAAGTTTATGAGAAATATAAAAGCACAGGAAAAATTATTGAAAGCTTATCAAATAGGTTTAGATACAGGAAATAATGAATATGCTGATTCTGCAATTATAACCTATTTTTTAATAAAATTATTTGGAGGATATAGTTTAGAAGAAGTTGAAAAAACTTACATCAGCTATATTAAATTTGTAGAAAAACACCAAATAGAATATTTCATTTTTTATATAAAAATATGTCAAAAAATTATTATAAATTTAATCAATGAAAAATCAGACAAATATCGATTTTTCAACGATAACTCTTGGGATGAAGAGAATGAATATTTAAAGAATTGGGTGCAAGTAAGCAACGGATGGTTACTCTTAATCGCTTACTTTTGTCAGACAATATCATGCTATATTTTTAAAAATTATGAATTGGCTTTTAAAAGCGGAATTAATGCAGAAAAATACGTGAAATTTTGTTCGTACTATTTACCTGCACCACAACACAAGTTTTACTCTTCTCTTTCTTTTATTGCTCATTATTCTAATTGCGATCAAGAGCAAAAAAAACAAATATTAGAACAAGTAGAAAAAAATCAGGAGGATATGAAAATATGGGCTAGTCATTGCCCCGCTAACTTTCAAAATAAATTCGATTTAGTAGAAGCAGAGAAAACGCGAGTATTGGGACAAAATTGGCAAGCTCAAGAACTTTATGAAAAAGCAATTCAAGGTGCTAAAAAATCTGAATTTATTCACGAAGAAGCCATAGCTTACGAACGCGCAGCAGAATTTTATCTCTCTCTGGGTAGAGAAGAAATAGGGAAATTATACTTAAGAAATGCTTATCATTGTTATAGTCTTTGGGGCGCAAAAGCCAAAGTTGAAGCCCTAGAATTAGAGTACCCACAGTTTATAATGGATATAAATTACCTAAAAGAAAATCAAAGCATTAATACAACTGAGTCTACTAGTAGTACAAATCCACAAGCCCTTGATATTGTCACAGTTACTAAAGCCTCTCAAGTATTAGCTAGTGAAATTAAACTAGACCAACTGCTGGCTAAGTTAATGAAAACTGTAATTGAAAATGGCGGCGCTCAGAAAGGCTTTCTGATATTGGAAAAAGATAGTAAATGGGTAATCGAAGCTGAAAGGACAGTAGATTCTGACGACGTAACTCTAATGCGATCGCTTCCCATTGATTCTATAGATGGCGATACGCAGACACCTATCCTACCAGTTGCGATCGTTAACTATGTTGTCCGTACTCAAGAAAATGTAATTCTTAATAATGCTACCGAAGAAGAACAGTTTATCCGCGATCCCTACATCGTCGCCACTCAACCAAAATCGATTCTCTGTACTCCTTTGTTAAATCAAGGCAAACTAAGCGGTATTTTATATTTAGAAAACAATTTAACCACAGATGCATTTACTAGCGATCGCATTGAGGTTTTAAGAATTCTTTCTGCTCAAGCTGCTATCTCCATTGAAAATGCTCGTCTCTACGGACAGTTAGAAGATTATAACCGAAATCTAGAGATGAGAGTACAAAAGCGCACTCAAGAACTCTCACAAACCCTAGAAATTCTCAAAGCCACTCAAGCCGAACTGCTCTTTGAAAACGAGTTACTTAAAAGTGCCGAACAACCCTCTACCTTTGACTATCAAGTGGGAGGAAGTTTGCCGATGGATGCTCCCACTTATGTTGTGCGTTCAGCAGACCGTTATCTCTACAAGGCGTTGAAGCGCGGGGAATTTTGTTACATTTTCAATCCTCGGCAGATGGGCAAGTCAAGTCTGATGGTACGCATGATACACCATCTCCAGCATGAGGGATTTAGCTGCGGGGCGATCGATCTGACCCGTATTGGTAGCGAAAACGTCACGCCTGACCAATGGTACAAAGGCTTAACAGTAGAGCTATGGCGAAGTTTTGGTTTATTAAGAAAGGTTAATCTAAAAACTTGGTGGCAAGAGCAAGGAGATATTTCTCCAGTTCAGAGGTTGAGTCAATTTATTGAAGAAGTTTTGCTAGTTGAAGTTACTCAAGGAAATAATACTATATCTAAAAACTTGATAATTTTTATCGATGAAATTGATAGCTTCTTAAGTTTAAAATTCCCAGTTAATGACTTTTTTGCGCTAATTCGCTCTTGCTATAATCAGCGTAGTATTAATCCAGAGTATCGACGTTTAACCTTTGCTCTTTTTGGAGTAGCTACCCCTGGTGACTTAATTACTGACCACCAAAGAACGCCTTTTAACATCGGTCAGACCATTCAATTGTCAGGGTTTAAAGAGCATGAAGCGCAACCTCTACTTCAAGGATTGACCGAGAAAGTGAGCAATCCTCAAACAGTTTTAAAAGAAGTGTTAGCCTGGACTAATGGCCAGCCCTTTTTGACTCAAAAGCTCTGTAAATTTATCCGCAATTCTTCATCTCCTATTTTTACCAACAGGGAAGCCGAATGGATTCAAAATTTAGTGCGAGAGTCGATAATAGACAATTGGGAATCACAGGATGAACCAGAGCATTTAAGAACCATTCGCGATCGCCTTCTCAAAAGTAAACAATCCGTTCGGCTACTAGAACTATACCGTCAAATTTTGCATCAAGGAGAGATTATTGCAGTTGATAGTTCAGAGGAAAGAGAATTGCTTTTGTCAGGGCTAGTAGTCAAGCAACAGGGAAAATTGAGAGTTCAGAACCGTATTTATGAATCTATTTTTGTTTGATTTACGAAAACTTTTGTTTAATCTGGAAAGTGAAAGAAGAGGGAGCATCCCATTTTTGCAAAAATATTAAACAGCAAGTTGACCATTAAGGTAAGCACAGCGAAGTTGTAGTATGGATTGCACGTTGGTGGGATTCCACTGGGCACCAGAAAGTTTCAACCTTAAACCGATTTGTTTGATAGCAGATTCGATAGAACCAGAACCAATAGAGCAAATCTGTTCTGCTTGATAGTATGCATAATTAATAATTCGACTTCGATGCTTGTTCAAATATGTACAAAAATTTTTTGCCTGTTTTTTTGCGAAATCAACAAACAAAGCGATCGCTGCGTCTGCTTTATTAACCCATAGTAAGTTTTCTGCTTGCTTGAGTCTTTTGACAGAACCGCCTACTTTATAGAGATTTTCGCGTAAATGATACCAATCCAGTATCTCAAGTGTGATTTTACTCCTTGTATGACCAAACTGTGAACCATAGCGTGACCAAAAGTTAACGTAATTTCAAGGTTTTTAGCCAATCAAAAACCTAACTTTATGAATCAAATTATGTCCGCGTGTTTTAAATGCGAACCATAATGCAACCAAAAGTTTTATTTTTTGACTTGGTAAAAAATGCAGAGCAATACACACTAATTTAACCCTTAAATTTTAAACTTTCGGTCAAAATTTGGTTCAAAATGCCCACAATATGGTTCAAAAATATGTTTAGCCAAAAATTGAGTGATAAAGCGATCGCCTCAAATCTGAATTTTTATTTCTCTCTCATCGCGGTACGGTACAAATAAACTATTTGACCATATTCCTTACTGTAATTAAGTTTTGAGTTTTTTAAACTCAATTTATAACTTTGAACTATATGTTGTCCTAGTACAGAGTGAAGTATTTCGTGACCGTTTGGCTAAATTATCGTTCAAATCACATCAAGTCGGGTTGAGGAACTGCCAATTTCAGTAAATAATTTCCACACACCATCATGTCCATCCCCCAAACACACTAATGGGTTGACCAGCCTTTGTGAGTTAATCCAATCCAAGAGAGATTGATGGTCTCTAAAAAAAACACCATAATAAATTCCACCTAAGTGTGCTGCTTTATAATCGCGCCACTCATATTCTTGCCCCTTTGGCGTTCGCAATCGTACCTTACCCCCATCCAAACTCACTTCCTTGACTGCTTGTAAAGCCGATAGCTGTGGCAGATTTTGTCGATTTACCAGCCTGTGTAACGTGCTGTGTCCCATTTTCATACCTGTTAATGCTTCGAGTTCTCGCTCCGCATTTTGGTAGGACTCATTAGCACAAAGTCGTAAGCTACATTTTTCTAACACTGGACTCAAGTGGCTTCTTGGCTCTAAACCTAATTTTTGTGCTTGTTTTTGTGTGATTGGCAATTCCCCTACACAACTTTTGATTTGTCTGGATCTCCCTTTATTTGTGCCTGTTGTTTGTTCGATAAAAAAAAGGCGATTTTGGGGCCGACTTGTTCCAGCATCTGCGATCGCACTGTTTTTTCGATTCCTTCCAAAGTTTGCAACTCAGACGCTGATGTATTTTTATACAGAATCGTCGCGATTTCTTTTACTGCTGCTTGTAACCGTTCTTCTTCTTCAGGGGCCATGGCTATACTTCCAGTCAGTATTGTCTTATCCCCATACTACACTGATGAATCGGTATTTCTGAAAAAATGGGATGCTCCCAAAGAAGAGGTCTATCCTTCTGGATAATTTAATTTGTCTAAGCAATACTTTTGTACTAATAAATGGCAGATATTGTGTTACTTGCGTAATTCCTGTTATCTTTATTAGTAGCATTTGTCTGTAATCTCTATGAACCTTGATAGTCTGTTTGAGATTGTTGACCGCCTACTAATTGAGAGCCACAATCGCCCCCTTAATTCCACAGAAAATCTGGTTTTGCGTGGGATTTGGCAGTATAAAACTTATAACGAAATAGCTATAGAGGCAGGTTATAGTCCTGGCTACTTTACCAATGTTGTTGCCCCAGAGTTGTTTGGGCGACTCTCCAAGGTCATTGGCCAGCGCGTGACCAAGAAAAACTGTCAGGAGCTGCTGGAGTCTTATGCCATCGTTGAAGCAGCTCCAAATACAAAACTTTTGAAACAAGACCTGACGCAATTTCTCCCCACAGTTAATCAGGATACGTCACCAAGCTACCCCAGCGGCTCAGTTCCTCTCGCCTCTCCCTTTTACCTCAAACGTTCTTACCTTGAGGAGCAAATCTATCAAGAAATTAACAAACCAGGAGCGTTAATCAGGATCAAAGCTCCCAGAGAAATGGGCAAAACTTCACTGCTGCTGAGGATTCTTGACTATGCGAAGTACCAGGGTTACTGCACTATCAGCTTGAATCTAGAACAAGTCGAGCAGACAATTCTAAGCGACTTGAATCAACTTTTGCGCTGGTTGTGTGCCAATATCGCTCGCCAGCTTCAGCTTCAACCAATGTTAAACGAGTATTGGGATGAAGATTTGGGAAGTAAAGTTAGCTGCACCGTCTACTTTCAAGAATATCTACTAGAGTCAATTAATACTCCCCTGATCTTGGCATTGGATGAAGTGAACCATATTTTCGAGCATCCCCAAGTAGCGAAAGATTTTCTACCTTTGTTGCGTTCTTGGTACGAAGAAGCGAAAAGACTGCCCATTTGGCAAAAGCTTCGTCTACTTGTGGTTCACTCAACAGATATTTATGTTCCTCTTGAACTTAATCAGTCTCCTTTCAATGTAGGGTTACCGATTCAGTTAGATAACTTTAGCCAAGAAGAGGTACAGCAGTTAGCCCAACGCTATGGACTCAATTGGACAGATGGAGAAGGAGCTAGACAATTAATGGCAATGGTCGGGGGACATCCGGCACTAGTACATTTAGCTCTCTATAATCTGAGTCGAAAGGAGGTAACTCTGTCGCAACTACTAGAAACTGCTCCCACTGCTAGCAACATTTATTCTTATCACTTGCAGCGTTACTGGGCAACCTTGCAAAAACAGCCTGAGTTAGCACAAGCTTTTGATAACGTTTTGAATGCCAATAAAGCTATTATCTTAGATCCCATCCTTACTCACAAGTTAAGCAGTATGGGGTTGATTAAACTTTCTGGATCTGAAGCGATGGCAAGTTGTGAATTGTATCGGCGATTTTTTACAAAAAAAGAGCAGCATTTGGCGTTGCAGAATCAAAATATGAATTAGTGCGATTGCTATGGAATGTCCAAGATGTGCATTAATCCGCATTCGCAAAAATAGTAAACAAAATAACTACTTTGTATTGTTGGACACAATAGTGATAAATCCTTGAGATGTACCACAGTTAATTTTCATGCTTGGGAATAATGCTTAGTTTACCTGATTTTCAGGCTTAATTGAAGTATTGATTTATGAGTAACAGTATTGAGAGCGCCTACTCAATACTTTTCGGTTAAGGGGAAAAGGGGAAGGGGTAAGGGTAAAGAAAAAAGGGAGCAACGCGATTTGGTGAGGTTGAGCAAAAAAGGTGCGATCGCTAAAAATTATAAGTAGCTAGACATGATTAAATATAAAACGTTCAACGGAGTAATTACCGTTGTTTGCACGATTTTCGATAGCATGAATTAGAGCGATCGCTAGTTCATACTCATTGTCAAAAATCTGTGAAGAAAGCTCATAACGTTTCAGGTGGAGCCATTGATCTTCAATACGGTTCATTTGAGGCGAGTATGAGGGGTAGAAAAAAAATATACAACCCTTGCTGTTGCCAACTTTGCCAGTATTGTTGAACTTTTTTGCTGCGATGAAATGATGCTCCATCTTGAATAATGACAGTGATTTTGCACGTTTGTTCAAGACGCTGTTGGGCTAAATGTGCCTGCCATTGGAGTAGTTGCAAGTAACGTTCACTATTAAAACCACCGACAACAACCCCATATTCAAAACTATGTTGAGGCTCCCAAAAACCAAGAACACTAATTCTTCTACCTCTTCTACGGGGTTGATAAATTGATTTTTGTTGACCAAGTTTGGAAGATGTATAATTAAGCGGACTGGTTTTTTCAAACCCTGATTCATCAAGATATTTTAGACAAATTAATCCATCAATTGCTAACTGACATAACATTAACCAATCGGCCTGTTTAGCATCTTGGAATGATGTTGATTTTGGCATCGGTGGCTTATGCCTTAACCGTTTCCAGACATAATCTTTTTTTTTAGAATGCGGCTAATTTGTCTAGGCGAGAGTGAGATTCCTCGCTCACTCACCAAACGTTCTTGTAGTTGAGTGCTTGTATATAGGACTAGTATTTGATTTCTGAAAAAACTCCGTACATCTGGAGAGATAGA
>NZ_JAVRCK010000106.1:0-26163 GCF_034530815.1 Nostoc sp. DedSLP03 | reverse complement strand
TTAATTGGTAGCAGTGAGTTAAGTTTATTCACGGCTGGCAATCAGAAGTTTTTTAGCTTTGCCTTCTGATTTTTAATTGGTAGCAGTGAGATAAGTTTATTCACCAGGGCAAACGCACGTAATTTGTGAAACCCTTGTTGCATAAGGATATTTATAAAAAAATTGCCTCAATTATTAAACGCTCAAATCCCTGCTATGAAAGGATTCTTAACTTAGATGCCAGGTGCGTTTGCTCTGGTTTATTCACTTGATTCAGCAGTGTCAATTTGCTAATATCCTTTTTTGTGTATAAGTTAATTCTCCTGACACTTCTACTCAAGATTGAGGCTGACAACCTAAATTTCCTTTTCTATAGGAGAGTGCAATGTCTTTTAAAACTACGCCAAACTGGTTACAAGGTTTAGGAGTTGCCATTATCAGTGCAGTTACCTTATATACAAATAGCTCAGTTGCCCAAATCACCCCAGACGGCACTCTGCCAAATAATTCCAATGTGAAATTAGATGACAATACCAGGATTATTGAGGGTGGAACCATCAGAGGGGGTAATCTGTTCCACAGCTTTGGCGAGTTCTCTGTTCCCAATGGCAGTACTGCTTTCTTCAATAATGCACCCGATATTCAGAACATCCTGACACGAGTAACAGGTAAGTCAATTTCTAATATTGATGGCTTAATTCGTGCTAACGGTAAAGCAAACTTATTCTTGCTCAACCCGAATGGGATTATTTTTGGTAAAAATGCCAGTTTGAATATCGGCGGTTCCTTTGTCGCCACAACAGCCAATGCCATAGGATTTGGCAATTTGGGATTTTTCAGCGCCTCAAATCCAGAAGCACCTTCACCTTTGTTAACAGTAAATCCAAATGCCTTACTATTCAATCAAATTGCAGTTGCACCGATTAAAAATAGTTCAACTGCACCAGCAGGATCTACTCCTGGTCGCGCGGATGCACTTGGTCTACGTGTCCGAGATGGTCAGAGTTTGCTGCTAGTAGGCGGCGATATCAACATGGATGGTGGAAGATTGAATGCTTTTGGTGGACTTGTCGAGTTGGGTGGGTTAGCTGGTGCCGGTACAGTTGGGTTGAATGGAGATGATAATAATAGTCGTTTGAGTTTTCCCAATAGTGTAGAAAGAAGCGATGTTTTCCTTAGCGATCGCGCGCAAGTAAATGTATTTGCTGGCAATGGTGGTAGTATCGCAGTTAATGCCCGGAATTTAGAGATGACAGGAGAGAGTGCCCTGGGTGCAGGTATAGAACGTGGACTGGGTTCTAATAATAGTCAGGCAGGAAATATTTCGGTTAATGCTACGGTCGCAATAAACCTTAACAATAGTGTCATTGATAATCAGGTGCAAGAAAAGGCAAGCGGACAGGGGGGTGATGTCAGTATCAATGCTAGCACCTTGCGGCTTGAGGGTGGGGCACAGGTAGAGACTGGCACTTTGGGTGCGGGCAAAGGGGGAAATTTGACCGTTGATGCCCAAGATGTGCAACTGATTGGTGGAGGGACTGTCTTAAGTGCTGACGCACTGCCAAACTCAACAGGGAATGCGGGTGATTTGACTATTAAAACTAATACCTTGCTAGTCCGAGATCGGGCGCAGGTGCGTACTGGTACATTTAGTTCGGGCAAAGGAGGAAATTTGACCGTTGATGCCCAAGATGTGCAACTGATTGGTATAGGCAGTAGCTTGTTTGTTCCCACATCCTCAACAGGGAATGCGGGTGATTTGACTATTAAAACTAATACCTTACTAGTCCGAGATGGGGCAACGGTGCTTACTGGTACATCTGGTTTGGGCAAGGGGGGAAATTTCAGGGTTGATTCCCAAGATGTGCAACTGATTGGTAGAGGCAGTGGCTTGTTTGCTCCCGCATACTCAACAGGGAATGCGGGTGATTTGACTATTAAAACTAATACCTTACTAGTCCGAGATGGGCCAACGGTGTATACTGGTACATTTGGTTCGGGCAAAGGGGGAAATTTGACCGTTGATGCCCAAGATGTGCAAATCATTGGTGGAGAGACTATCTTAAGTGCTGCCGCACTGTCAACCTCAACAGGGAATGCGGGTGATTTGACTATTAAAACTAATACCTTGCTAGTCCGAGATGGGGCGCAAGTGGGTACTGGTACATTTGGTTTGGGCAAAGGAGGAAATTTGACCGTTGATGCCCAAGATGTGCAAATCATTGGTAGAAGTGCCGATAGTAATAAGATTTCCAGTGCCTTGAGTGCTCAGACCAGCGGTATAGGGGATGCGGGAAACCTGACGATAAATACTGGTAAGTTGCTTTTGCAAGATAGGGCATTCCTCGGTACTCTAACTGTTGGTGCAAGCAAGGGGGGAAATTTGAACATAAGTACTGGTACTTTGCTTGTACAGAGTGGAGCTGCCATACTTAGCGAGTCTTTTGGTGCAGGTCAGGCAGGAGATTTAACTGTTAATGCCACTGACACAGTGCAAGTGATTGGTACTTCTGCTGATAACGATCGGGTTTCCAGCAGATTGTCAGCTAATGGTTCAAATGGAGCAGCGGGAAACCTCACGATTAATACTCGTGAGTTGCTTGTTCAGAATGGGGCACGGGTTGTTGCGCAAACTTCTGGTAAGGGCAAGGGGGGAAATTTGACCGTTCATGCCCAAGATGTGCAAATCATTGGTAGAAGCAGTGTCTTAAGTGTTGAGGCACAGCCAAACTCAACAGGAGATGCAGGTGATCTTACACTCAGAACTAATACCTTGCTAGTCCGAGATGGGGCTACAGTAAACGTGCAGAGTAGCGGAACAGGAACCGCAGGCAACATGACATTAAATGCTCGCTCTATCCATTTAAATAACAATGCCTCACTCAGAGCCAATACACAAAGTGCTAAATTTGACCCGAATAGAGAACAGGCGACAATTAACATTGACTCACGAGATTTAATAATAGGTCGTAATAGCAATATCAGAACTGATGCCAGAGGAGTAAATGTCATCGGTGGTAACATTAATATTAATGCTGATGTCTTGGCTGCTTTTGAAAATAGCGATATTACTGCCGACTCTGATGATTTTCGTGGCGGTAATGTCAAAATCAATACTAAGGGTATCTTTGGTATTCAGTTCCGGGATGCACCTTCCCCAAATACAAGCGATATCACTGCCACAGGGCCAACTAGCGAGTTGAGCGGTAATGTGCAAATCACTACACCTGATATTGACCCCACTCGCGGTTTAGTCGAACTCCCAATTAATCTTGTTGATGCTTCTAGGCAAATTTACACCGCCTGCACACCTGGAACTCGGCAATTCCAAAACACATTTGTCGCAACAGGACGCGGCGGACTACCCATGAGTCCCACTGAACCATTACAAGATTCAAGTACTGTATCTGCGTGGGTGAAATTAAGACCAAAATCAGAAAACTTGGCAAACACAACGCCTCAGCCACAACCAACAGCAGTTTCAACTACTCCTATTGCTGCTACAATTCCAATTGTGGAAGCTTCTGGCTGGGTAATCGATCGCAAGGGAAACATAGAATTAGTAGCACTTCCTCAACTCAACCTCCACAGCCCTTGGCAAACACCTGCTTCCTGTCCTGTATCTCAGGGGGGTGTGAAATATGGCAAAATTTCAGCTGCCAAAGCGAGTAGTTAGATTTGCGATAACTTCCGTAGTCCTATTTATCCTTGCTGTTTTGCTGACTATTATTCCTAGTACATTCGCTAAACAACAAAAGACAAATTCACCAAACGGGTTTCACATCCAAACCAATAAACGGTAAGCTTGTTTTCTTCCTTCTGATTGTTAATTGGTAGCAGTATTTTCGTTTATTCACAGCTGGGAATCAGAAGTTTTTTAGCTTTGCCTTCTAATTTTTAATTAGTAGCAGTAAGATTGGTTTATTCACCAGGACAAACGCACATAGTTTGTGAAACCCTTGTTGGATAAGGATATTGATGAAAAAATTGCCTCAATTATCAAACGCTCAAACCCCTGCGATGAAAGGATTCTTAACTTAGATGCCAGGTGCGTTTGCTCTGGTTTATTCACTTGATTCAGCAGTGTCAATTTGCTAATATCCTTTTTTGTGTATAAGTTAATTCTCCTGACACTTCTACTCAAGATTGAGGCTGACAACCTAAATTTCCTTTTCTATAGGAGAGTGCAATGTCTTTTAAAACTACGCCAAACTGGTTACAAGGTTTAGGAGTTGCCATTATCAGTGCAGTTACCTTATATACAAATAGCTCAGTTGCCCAAATCACCCCAGACGGCACTCTGCCAAATAATTCCAATGTGAAATTAGATGACAATACCAGGATTATTGAGGGTGGAACCATCAGAGGGGGTAATCTGTTCCACAGCTTTGGCGAGTTCTCTGTTCCCAATGGCAGTACTGCTTTCTTCAATAATGCACCCGATATTCAGAACATCCTGACACGAGTAACAGGTAAGTCAATTTCTAATATAGATGGCTTAATTCGCGCTAACGGTAAAGCAAACTTATTCCTGCTCAATCCTAATGGGATTATTTTTGGTAACAATGCTAGTTTAAATATCGGTGGTTCCTTCGTCGCCACAACAGCCAATGCGATAGGATTTGGCAATTTGGGATTTTTCAGCACCTCAAATCCAGAAGCACCTTCACCCTTGTTAACAGTAAATCCAAATGCCTTACTATTCAATCAAATTGTGGCTTCCCCGATTAAAAATAGTTCAACTGCACCAGCAGAATCTACTCCTAGCAGTAAGGATGCACTTGGTCTACGTGTCCCAGATGGTCGGAGTTTGCTGCTAGTAGGCGGCGATATCAACATGGATGGTGGAGGGTTGAATGCTTTTGGTGGACGAGTCGAGTTAGGTGGGTTAGGAACTGCGGGAACAGTTGGGTTGAATGGGGATGGAAATAATCTAAGTTTGAGTTTTCCGGATACTGTAGAAAGAAGCGATGTTTTCCTTAGCAATGGTGCTACTGTAAATGTGATTGCTGGCGATGGTGGAAGTATCGCAGTTAATGCCCGGAATTTAGAGATGACGGCAGTGAGTGTCCTGGTTGCAGGGATAGAAAGTGGACTGGGTTCTGATAATAGTAGGGCGGGAAATATTACGGTTAATGCCACGGTTGCAATAAATCTTAACAATGGAAGTCTAATTGCTAATCAGGTAGAACCAAAAGCAAATGGACAAGGAGGTGATATCAATATAAGTGCTAGCAGGTTACAAATTTCGGGTGGTGCACAGGTAAGTGCTCGTACAGGTGGTACGGGCAATGGAGGTTCTTTGAGGATTAATGCCCAAGATGTGCAAATCATTGGTAGAAGCGCTAATAATCGGTTTGCCAGTAGCTTGGGTGCTTCTGCACAGCCAAACTCAACAGGAGATGCGGGCGATCTTACGGTCAATACTAATACTTTGCTAGTACAAGATGGAGCACAGATAGCATCTAGTACATTTGGTGTGGGTAAGGGGGGTTCTTTGAGCGTTAATGCCCAAGATGTACAACTGATTGGTACAAGCGTTGATGGTTACTATCCTAGTGGCTTGTTTGCTTCTGCACAGCCAAACTCAACAGGGGATGCGGGCGATCTTACGGTCAATACCAATACCTTAGTAGTCCGAAATGGAGCAGTGGTAAGTACTTCTACATTTACTAAGGGCAAAGGGGGTTCTTTAAGCGTTAATGCCCAAGACGTGCAACTGATTGGTACAAGCGTTGGTGGTCAGTCTCCCAGTAGCTTGACTACTTTTGCACAGCCAAACTCAACAGGGGATGCGGGTAATCTTATAATCAGAACTAATACCTTGCTAGTGCGAGATGGAGCAAATGCAATTGCTGGTACTTCCGGTGCGGGCAAGGGGGGTCTTTTAAGTGTTGATGCCTCTGATGTGCAAGTGATTGGTAGAAGCGCTGATGGTCTGCTGTTTTTCAGTGGCTTAGCTGCTAATGCAGGGCGAAACTCAACAGGGAATGCGGGTGATTTTACGCTAACAACTAATACTTTGCTAGTGCGAGATGAGGCAAAAGTAACCGTGGAAAGTCTCGGAACAGGAACCGCGGGCAAGATGACATTAAATGCTCGCTCTATCCGTTTAAACAACAATGCCTCACTCAGTGCCAGTACACAAAGTGCTAAAGTTGACCTGAATAAGGAACAGGCGACAATTAACATTGACTCACGAGATTTAATAATAGGTCGTAATAGCAATATCAGAACTGATGCCAGAGGAGTAAATGTCATCGGTGGTAACATTAATATTAATGCTGATGTCTTGGCTGCTTTTGAAAATAGCGATATTACTGCCGACTCTGATGATTTTCGTGGCGGTAATGTCAAAATCAATACTAAGGGTATCTTTGGTATTCAGTTCCGGGATGCACCTTCCCCAAATACAAGCGATATCACTGCCACAGGGCCAACTAGCGAGTTGAGCGGTAATGTGCAAATCACTACACCTGATATTGACCCCACTCGCGGTTTAGTCGAACTCCCAATTAATCTTGTTGATGCTTCTAGGCAAATTTACACCGCCTGCACACCTGGAACTCGGCAATTCCAAAACACATTTGTCGCAACAGGACGCGGCGGACTACCCATGAGTCCCACTGAACCATTACAAGATTCAAGTACTGTATCTGCGTGGGTGAAATTAAGACCAAAATCAGAAAACTTGGCAAACACAACGCCTCAGCCACAACCAACAGCAGTTTCAACTACTCCTATTGCTGCTACAATTCCAATTGTGGAAGCTTCTGGCTGGGTAATCGATCGCAATGGAAACATAGAACTAGTAGCACAAGTTCCTCAACTCAACCTCCATAGCCCTTGGCAAACACCTGCTTCCTGTTCTGTATCTCAGGGAGGTGTCAAATATGGCAAAACTTCAGGTGCCAAAGCGAGTAATTAGATTTGCGGTAACTCCCGTACTCCTATTTATCCTTGCTGTTTTCCTGATTATTATCCCTAGCACATTCGCTAAACAAATCCAGACAAATTCACCAAACGGGTTTCACATCCAAACAAATAAACCTCCAGCCACAACACCACAGCAACTTCTTGAGCAAGGAGAAGCACTTTATCAAGCTGGACGCTTTACTGAAGCAGTAAATGTTCTACAACAAGCTGTCCGTACCTATCAACGAGAAAGCAATAACCTTGCACAAGCCGCAGCGCTGACTAACCTCTGTCTTGTATACCAGCAACTCGGCTCTTGGAAAGAAGCTTATGCAACTATTGACAATAGCTTAAATTTACTTGGTTGGGATGAGATAAATCAAAAGTTAAATGTCAACAATCCAAAATCTGAATTGTTGGAAATTCTGGCACAAACTCTAAATATTCAGGGCGAATTGCAACTAGCACAGGGACAAACTGATGCATCTATAAAAACATCACAACAAGCAGAGCAAATCTGGAAGAAATTAGGTGATACTGGTGGAGTAACGCGCAGCCGGATTAACCAAGCACAAGGCCTACGAGTTGCTGGGTTTTATCGCCGTAGCTTGAATATATTAGAGGAAGTATCCAAACAGTTACAAGCTCAACCTGATTCTCTTGTAAAAGTAATAGCTTTGCGATCGCTTGGCAATGTCTTACAACAATTAGGCGAACTTGAGTCATCCCAGAAAAACTTACAACAAAGCTTAGAAATCGCTCAACGTCTGCAACTGCCTCTAGAAATTAGTTTGACAGAATTTAGTCTTGGTAACACTGCTAGGTCGTTAAGTAATATTAAGGATGCGATCGCTCATTATGAAAATGCTGCCAAAATTGCACCAAACCCTTTAGCCAAAGTTCAAGCCCTGATTAATCAGCTGAGTTTGCTGGTCGAAAACCAACGCATAACAGAAGCAAAGTCATTAATACCCACAATCCAATTTCAACTCCCGAATCTGCCTACCAATCAAGCTGGTATTTATGCACGAATCAATTTTGCTCAGACTCTAACTACAATTGCTAATAAAAAAGACATTGCAGAGATTCTGGCAAGTAGCGCTCACCAAGCCAAAATCATCGGCGATGCACGGGCCGAATCTTATGCACTGGGCAGCTTGGGAGAAGTTTACGAGCAGAACCAACAATTGCAAGAAGCACAGGATTTGACGCAGCAAGCGTTGTTTATGGCTGAAAAAATTGATGCCTCAGATATAGCTTATCGCTTTGAGTGGCAGTTAGGACGTTTGCTCAAAGCACAGGGAAATATGCCAGCCGCCATATCTGCTTATGATGCTGCTGTAACAACTCTTCAGTCTCTTCGCAGCGATTTAGTTGCAGTTAATCGAGACGTGCAGTTCAATTTTCGCGATCGCATAGAACCGATTTATCGGCAGTCTGTAGAGTTGATTTTACAAGAAAAAGGACAAGGAAAACCAGATTTAGATAAAGCACGTCAGCGAATTGAAGCTTTGCAAGTTGCAGAACTCGACAATTTTTTCCGAGAAGCTTGCTTGAGTAACCAATTTGTGGTCTTGGACAAAGTAGTAGACCGCGACAACCCAAATACTGCTATTTTCTATCCGATTATCCTAGATAACTATTTAGAAATTATTATCAAACTTCCCAAGCAACCGTTGATTCATAAAACTTCTCAAGTCAACCGTCAGCAAGTAGAGCAAGTTATTACAAAAATCCGAGAGACAATAGTCGAACCCGATGCTAATCTGCAACTTCAAGCAGCTTCTCAACAACTTTATAATTGGTTAATTAAACCAGTTGAAACAGACCTCAAAAATAGTAAAGTTAATACTCTAGTCTTTATTCCAGATGGGTTATTGCGAAATATCCCGATGTCTGCACTATATGATGGCAGAGAGTATTTAGTCCAAAAATACTCTGTAGTTATTAGCCCCGGACTGCAACTATTTGCTCCCAAACCTCTAGAACAGAAAAAATTAAATGCCCTTGCTGGAGGACTATCGCAACCACCCAAAAATGAAAAGTTTGCACCACTTCCCAACGTTAAGGTTGAACTTAAATTAATTCAGGAATCAGGGGTATCGACAACTACATTATTGGATAAAAATTTTACCAGTGCAAATTTAGGAAAAACCATCAACGCTCAACCTTTTAAAGTTGTTCACTTGGCAACTCACGGACAATTTAGCTCTAAAGCAAAAGACACTTTTATCTTAGCAGCTGATGGACGTATCAATGTGAGTGAATTAGATAGTTTGCTCAAAAGTAGAGAGCAAAAACTAACAGAACCAGTTGAATTACTTGTTTTGAGCGCTTGCGAAACAGCAGCAGGAGATAACCGAGCTGCATTGGGATTAGCAGGAGTTGCTCTGCGTGCTGGTGCGCGGAGTACTTTAGCTTCTTTATGGCAAATTGGCGATAACTCTACAGCTTTATTTATTGAGGAATTTTATCGCCAGTTAGTGAGTGGTAAAACTACGGCAGAAGCTTTACGCTTTGCTCAATTAAAATTACTTGAAGCTCCTGAATATCACCGTCCGATGTATTGGGCACCCTACGTTATAGTTGGTAATTGGTTGTAAAAATCTAGGTTTATAGATACTTTACTGGATATGAAATTATTAGCGGCTTGGTAATTTTCTTAAGGGCATCAGAGCAATATTATCTAAATTGATTGATTGCAATAAACTTTGCCAATCTTTTTCAATAGATGCATCATTATAATTAGAAATTCGTAGTTGTGCTAGCGTATTTAAAGCGTCAAACCAAATTCCTTTTTCAGCATAAATTATAATCTTTTGTCGAGGCCCATTTGCGGCTTCTAATTGTTGCATAACACGCTGGTCTAAATTGATTCTTTTAATGTCCCCTTCTACATATACAGGAATGCTTGCTGTCTCTTGGTTACAACGTACTTTGAAATACCAGCGATATGTCTGATCTACTTCTAATGAAGCAGTACTAGGGAGAGAAATACCAATGATAATTGGCTTTGAAGGTAGGGCGATCGCATTTCTATAAACATCATTTTCGGCGCTATCCTGTAAGCTAAATTCAGCACTTGAATTAGACAAATTCTGAGTGTAGGGAATGTAAAACCAAAACGTAGGCCGTTCTAAAGTGGTTAGTCCTTCTACAGTCCCGATAATGGAATTGTTTGTCTGTTTGCCAACCTTTTGTTCCTCTTGAAATGGTACTAAGGCAGTGAGCGGGGTTGAAACCGCAGGACAATTATCTCGACTACCCATTCCTGTTCTACGCCCAGATATAGGACTTAATGGAGCAGGTGCTTTTGGCAAAATAAAAACTGGTCGAGAAGTAGGTTGTTGAGGTGAAGCAGGTGTTTTAACTGGTTGTGCAGGCTGTTTATTAGTAGGTGGTTGTTTAGCTCGATCTATTACTTGTGCAGAATATTGAGTAGTGCTGCTCAAAATCAAAGCAGTTGTTAAGATCCATTTCATTGACTTAATAGGTACGATTTTTGCTTGTTGCTATCGTCATCATAAAGGTTAACATAGCAATTGGTTAAATCGATCGTTACCATTTTTTTGTACGCGATCGCATAGATAAGTTGTTGGTACAATTCTCCGATCGATAAATGTAGATAAGCTAAATCAAAGCTATTTAGTCTATTAGCTATCGGGCATTGCTGTATATCCCACTAGAAAAATAATACTTCAAAGACCCCGCGCTTTGCTGTGGGGCTTATTTTATTGGGCATTTAACCCAGAACAAAGAGTATTGCACATAGCTCCCTTAATGATGCCTAAAACAAATACCAACTTTACAGGTACTAAATCAGAAAAATGTATAGACAACTACAATACTTGCTACCAACTAGGTGGTAGATTTTACGACTGATAAAGAGGTAAAAAGCGATGAACTTAACACCCAGTGAGTTAGAACGCTATCACCGCCAAATGATGCTTCCTAATTTTGGAGAAGCAGGACAAAAGCGCTTGAAGTCTGCAACGGTTTTGGTTACAGGTGTAGGGGGATTAGGCGGTACATCAGCGCTTTATTTGGCAGTAGCAGGTGTTGGGCGGCTAATTCTAGTTCGGGGTGGTGACTTACGGCTAGACGATCTGAATCGTCAGGTTCTGATGACAAATGATTGGGTAGGTAAGCCAAGAGTATTCAAAGCCAGAGAAACTCTGCAAGCTATTAATCCTGATATTCAAGTAGAAGCAGTTCATGATTACGTTACAAAGGAGAATGTAGACTCTTTAGTGCAATCCGCTGATATAGCTGTTGATTGCGCCCACAATTTCACAGAGCGAAACTTGCTAAACCAAGCTTGCGTGCGCTGGCAAAAACCAATGGTGGAAGCTGCAATGGATGGAATGGAAGCTTACCTGACGACGATTATCCCTGGTGTCACTCCTTGTCTATCATGCTTGTTTCCAGAAAAACCGGATTGGGATCGGCGTGGGTTCTCGGTTATCGGTGCTGTTTCTGGAACATTAGCTTGTCTTAGTGCATTAGAGGTAATAAAGTTGATTACTAAGTTTAGTCAACCCCTATTATCACAACTGCTGACAATCGATTTGATGCGAATGGAATTTGCCAAACGACATTCTTATCACGATCCTTCATGTCTAGTGTGTGGTAGCCGTTCTTGCTCGGAAAATTCCCAAACAACATCTTTATAAACAACCGAATCTACTCGTCGATAACATTTTTACACTTATCTATGTGACTAATGCATAGGATTTAAAAAACCTATTGACTCAATAGGGATTCCAGGAGATAAATCAAAAAGTGTATCTTGGATTACATTTTCCCCAATCGGATTGGTATAGGATTTAATACCAGATAAGTTGGTATTAAACCACTAGCAAGATATTTTACTAACCACAACTCAAGTGCCAGTAGAATGCACTAATTTCAGGTAAAACCCATAGATGGTGAGGCATTAGAAGAATGGGTAATCTTAGAGATAGCCAGAAAAACTCTTCTGAAATACCAACCTTCTTGATTCCCAGTTTGTGATTCTGCACTTTCCCAAAGTTCTGAAACCATTGAAAATAAATCAATCAATTGTACAAAAAATGAAAAAGCCTATTGGTCAGCCTAAAAAACCGGAACTCAGATCCCGTGTAGACGCACTCCTAGACTCCATGATTGTGAAGTTCTATAAAGAAGTTCCGTTTTCTCAACATATGTTGAACGGATCGAATCTCAACATGGATTACTACAAGCGGCACAACATTGAAACTATTCTTCGGCTGCGGCTAAAACGTACAGTAGATGCACTAGCTATCCGATACTTCACTAAGCATGACCCAGTTCAAGCCAAAGCATGGGCGAAATATACTGAGGAGGAGATGCTTCACGACACCGAGTTCTTCGTCAGGGATCTTGAGGCTGTAGGTGTATCGAAGGATGCGATTTACTCGCAAGAGTCATTGCTCTCAACAAAGCTGCTTATGGGATATTTGCTGTTTGACATTGAATACAAAGATAGTCCAATGGCTCTGATCTCAAGCGTTTACTTTGTCGAATATACAACTGTAAAGACCCAGCCACAATGGTTAGACAATTTGGCCAAGATTCTAGGCAAAGACAAAATTATCGGAGCCAGAGGACATGTGAACCTCGATCTCAAAGATGACCATGACGATTTTGTGTGGGATGTCCTTGTATCTTTAATCAAGACTCCTGAGGATGAGGAGAAAGTCCTCGAACATATACGTAATGTAGGTCGTCTTTACGTTGCATACTTTATGGAACTCCATCAAGAGTTGATCGTAGGTCAAACTGACGATCTAATCCTTGGGAAATCCCTTGATATGAGTGTGCTGGCACAGGTGTCCTGATCTATGCAACACTTTGTTGCAGAAGATTTAACGATGATTCTTGTGTAGTTTGAGGCAAGTATCTTCTCTCTCTAACTCTAATATCAAGTCTGGTCGAATACTTATGATTAGGACTGACGCGAGAACAAAGCTCATTCAATCATCCTGCAAATATGCAACTTTTGCAAAAAAACTGGCTTGATTCGCGGTTATTTGACCGTTATATCTTTCACTACGCCACTCCAAAACAACTTATTCAACCAGCAATAAAGGAATGGATTGTGCAGGGATTGACCCAAGCAATGCCAACCTTAAAGATTGAACAGTATTTTGAGGCGAAGCGAAACTGGTTTGAAGAATGTGATTACTTAATTGTTGCAGTTGAGGCGATATCGAATGACCTAATCGCTTTATTGGCATCCAGTTGGATAGAAACAGACTCATTACCCTTTCTGCACATCAAAATACAGATGATTGCAGAGCGTTATCAGAAAACACATCTGCTCAAACATATGTGGGGATTTCACCTTTACAAGGTGAGTCAAGGACATTTTGGATTTCCATCAATCGTTGCTCTCAAAACCTGTCATCCTGCTGTTTTCTCGGCAATGCGGGTGTTCTCACGTTTTGATGGTGTTCAATTGTATCCTCGGATTGAGGGTGAAATGCCAGAGCCAGAGATGAACGAGATAGCTTGTCTGATTGCAAAGAGTATCTGTCCCGATCTGGAGTTTTGTTTGCATACTGGCGTGATTAAAAATGCTAGTGTACCGATAGATTTTTATCCCTCGCTACCAACAACAAAGAAAGCTGACGTAGGACACTATTTCCAAAACAATCTGACTCTAGCAGATCGGCTGCTTTGCATTCTTCACATATCAACAGACTTAGCAAAACATCGCATATTACAGTCGTTGGACAAGAAACTATAACCGTTGTTTAAAAAAAGGAGTGATTTATGGAGCTTATTACCATTAGACCTGGTTCTTACCGACAGTTTGGCCTGTCAGAGGATTGTATTTTTTGCTTGGTGACTAACACGGATATTGTCGATCAATTCTTGATTGAGAAAAGTGGTGCTTATACAGACTATCGAACAGTCACCTATGACCAGGAAGGGTCATTTGAAGCAATACTACAAAACGAAATTCCGGAAAACTCGCATATTTTTGTAGTTTCACCAAACTGTTTTTTCCGTTCTCCCAATCCAGAGGTATTGGGGGACAAGCGCAAGCTGATCGCGATGGCTTCCAATTCCACACCAACACCACTAGAAGCTGTCAAGCACTTTCTTGGTGTAATCGAACGAACCGATCCCTATGCTCAAGCGGAGTTTGCTGACCGTTTCTTTGAGTTAGGACAAAAAAGCGATCGCTTAGAAATTGTAGATGAAGAGTACGGCACTCGCGCAATCTTCGACCATCTTAACGACAAATACGAATGGAATTTGCAGGCTGGGCCTCTAGAGTGGGGCGAACAACAAATCGCGCCATCAGGAGAAATTAGTGTTTTACCCGCCGATATTTGGGAGTTTAATCCCAATCTTTACCTTGCAATCAATGGTGAGATTGCATTTCGAGGACTACCAATTCTACATAGTGGTGAACCGTCTTTCTTACGAGAGGATCAAGCACGCATTTTCAATCAGCTGCGACATATGAAGCATCACGCGCTGATTGCCAAGGTAGAGCAAGGTGTTGTAACGGATTTGCATCCCACTCACCCGGATGTAGAACCAGCAGCAGAGATGCTTAAAGCAATGGGTGCTGTTGATTCCCGGTATTTGACTATTTGGGAGTTAGGTTTTGCAATCAATACCTCACTCGACTTGCTTTGGGGTAATTATGCTATGAACGAAGTTTACGGTGGTACTAGTGGAGCGCTGCACTTTGGGCTTGGTCTAACACCTTACACACAGTACCATCTTGATTTGATTTGTCCTGGTATTCGGGTATATGGAAAGGATAAAAAGCTACTTCTCGGTACTCCAGAACTCACTAGCGCTGTTACTAGGTGAGCCAAATTACTAATTCGTAATCACGCTTTTTACGAGACGCTACGCGTAGAGAGCGGCATTACGAATTATTTTGACAAAGCTTGCAATGTTGTCTAGATTTTAGGGAGGGTAACTATGATTGACCTCACAGGAAAAGTAGTACTAATTACAGGAGCGGCTCGTGGTATAGGCGAGGCATCTGCACGCGCTGTTGTGGCTGCGGGTGGTTATGTCGTAGCCAGCGATGTACTTGCAGAACAACTTGATGTTTTACAAGCTGATTTAGGCTCAGAGCGCTGTCACGTAGTTGTTTGCGATCTCGCTGATGTCACGGCTGTACCATATCTATGGGAGCGTGCAACTGACTGGCGAGATGGCATTGATGTACTCGTGAACAATGCAGGAGTGTATGAAAAAGCACTTATTGAGGGTGATTTTGAGGACTGGCATACCTCTTGGATACGTACACTCAATATTAACCTAGTTGCTCCGGCATCCCTGTGTCGTGAGGCTATCCATCACTTTAAACAGCAAGGTGGTGGAAAGATTATTAACATTGCCAGCAGAGCAGGATTCCGGGGTGACTTGCCTGACTATACGCACTACGCAGCATCGAAAGGAGGAATGCTTGCTCTATCTCGTACAATTGCTCGTGGATTTGCCGATAAGAATATCCTAGTTTATGCGATCGCTCCCGGATTTGTCCGTACAGAACTCAACGCCGAGTACTTCGATAGCTATGGTGAGTCAGCTGCTATCTCCCAGACACCACTGGGAGAAATGGCAATGCCACAGGATATTGCTAACGTCGTAATTTTTTTAGCATCAGATTTGGCACGTCATGTGACAGGCGCTACCATTGATGTCAACGGGGCGAGTTACGTCCGTTGAGTGTCGCAGCCTCCTGACAGCAAGTATAGGGATGAAAGTTAGATGGATAGTCAACACTTTCCGCTTCTAGGCGGATGTCACTGTGGCAACCTCAAACTTGTATTTAACAGCACACAGACTCCAAACCGATTAGCTGTACGGACGTGCGCTTGTTCGTTCTGTCGGAAACACGGCACACGTAGTACCTCAGATCCCAATGGAGACTTGCAAATTCAGATTATCAATCCTGAGCAAGTCATTCGTTATCGCTTTGGTATGCACACAGCCGATTTCCTAATTTGCGGTTGCTGCGGCGTTTATGTTGCTGCTCTCATGCAGAATGAAACACAGCAGTCCTTTGCCACCATCAATGTCAATGTCCTTGATTGCGCTCAGTTAATCTCTCAAGATTCAATAACTGTGGACTACGATGGAGAGACTATGCGATCGCGACAAGAACGACGTTTACGAGCTTGGACACCAGTTGTTTCGATTGAAGAACAGAATTCTCAGTCCTAATTAGTCGATCTAAATCAAAGGTGTCAATGTTTTTAGACTTGGACTTGCTCTTACACACACCTTTATTCAAGTCTTAGTGCAGTATATACCGCACAGATAATCGATCGGCATTGGTTTGTAATGCGGACTTTCAGCTTGTTCAGCTACGTTCTTAATCAAAATAGGATGAAGACTGCTGTAGCGAGCAGTAGCTGTTATATATCTGCATTAGCTCAGAAAACCTCTTTGAATAAGAGAAAAAGGCCAAAAATTAGCAATGATTTGTGTTTTTTTAAATAAGTAATTGGTGACATAAATAAAACCTTTAACTGGTTACTGAAAACACATATAAAATATTTTATTCATTGTTTAGACGATAGAACACAGTGTATTAAAGATTATTGTCACTGTGTAAATATCGTTCTATTCTTGTTGTTAAAAAATTGATTTTTTGATATTTAAAAATAGTTAAAAAATATTTTTAAAGACTTGTATTTTTCAAAAAATAGTTGTATTGTCTATTTAGCTTGTACAAGCAGAAAAACATTAATCAGAATGGAGAAATAACCATGAAGAAAGTAAACAAGAACGGTCGTTATCTTGGCACATTGTTAGGTTAATCTTTTTGGATTAGCTAACTACTGCTCAATTTGTATTTTCGGGTTTTTAAATAGCCCTCAACAACAAACGTTAACCAGAATGGAGAAACAACCATGAAGAAAGTAAACAAGAACGGTCGTTACCTTGGCACATTGTTAGGCTAATCTTTTTGGATTAGCTAATTAGCATTTAACTTGCATTTGTCAGAGGTTTTTTAATAAGCCTCAAAAATTCAGAATTTTCATAAATCTGAATTCTAAAAAGTGTAATTTATTTGCATAATAGCCGGATAAATAGGAGGAGTAAATACCTCCTATTTATTAAAAATACCAACTTTTTTGGAATAAAAAAGTTTATTATAAGTTAGTAAAGTTTAAAAATAAATCAATGTTTGTATATAGTTAATTGTTTAAGTATAAATATGGTAATAATTACTAAACATAGTATTTTAGATTGTTTTTAAGTAAGTTCTGTAAAGAATCAACATTTTGTATTTAAGGATATTATCAAAATGGAAACTATACTCATTCGTCCACAACGCCTTCGTCAATTTGGAGCTAGCGAAGATAGTCATTTCTGCGTTGTTACCAACTCCTCTTTAGTAAACCAGTTCCAAATTGTAGAAGATAGCGGCTATACTTCTACAAAAATTGTGCCTTATGATGCAGAGCGATCGTTTGAACAGTTGTTAGACGAAAATATTCCTGAGCCAGCCCATGTTCTTGTGATTTCTCCCCAATACTTCTTTGAGTCTCCTGCACCCGAAAAGCTGGGACAGCGCAAGCTAGTCGTCATGCCTTGCAATTCCACACCAACGTCATTATTAGCGATTCAGCATTTTTTGGGAATCATGGAGCGCACCGATCCGGAAAAACTAGAAGCCTTTGCCGATCGCTTCTTCGAGTTGGGAAGGAATAGCGAGTATCTGGAAATTATCAACGAAACTCAAGGTACTAAAGCAATCTTTGAACACCTAGATGAAAGCTATGAATGGAACCAACAGGCAGGATTTATCGAATGGGGAGAGCAACAAATTGCGCCAGGAGGAGAACTCAGCGCCCTACCCGATGACATCATGCGATTTAACGCCAACCTCAGATTAGCAGTGAACGGTGAGATTGCATTGCAAGGTCAGCCTACAGTCCACTCAGGAGCAGTTTCCTTTTTACCTGAAGATCGGGCGCGAATTTATAAAGGGCTTGAGTGTATGCGCGATCGCGCAGTCATTGCTACCGTTAATAACGGTCTGATTACAGAGTTACGAGCATCTCATCCAGAAGCTCAACCAGCAGTTGATATGCTCAATAATATGTTCATGTTAGATTCCCGTTACCGGATTATTTGGGAAATGGGGTTTGGCATTAATACCGCTCACGAACTTCTACCTGGGAATTTCGGTATGAACGAAACTTATGGCGGCAGTAACGGGGTGTTCCATTTAGGAATCGGTTTGACACCTTATACTCAGTATGCGCTGATCCTGATCTGCCCAGATACCCAAGTACTGGGTCGGAATGGAGAGGCACTTGTTGGCAAGGCAGCAACGCTTTCAGCAACAAGGTAATGCACTGGAATTTAAATGTGCAAGTATGTTTGCGCTTCTGTCGAACTAACGGTACTACTACCCATAAAACTCTTTTATGAATCAAGAGTTTGGTTTGTTAATTGACGGCAACTGGTGTAATGGCAGCGATAATCGCTTTGGGGAATTAATCAATCCAGCTAACGAACAGGTAATAGGACGGGTAGCTTATGCAAGTCAAACCGATCTTGACCGAGCACTCGCTGCTGCCAAAAAAAGCTTTTTAACTTGGCGTGACACACCAGTAAGTACTCGTGTGAAGATATTAGATCGGGCAGCGACATTACTTTATGACCGTATTGATGCTGCCGCACTCTTGCTTACCTGCGAACAAGGTAAGCCAGTAAGCGAATCCCGCCAAGAATTGATCCGAGCAGCCGAAACCATTGCTTGGAACGCCAAAGAAGCAGAACGAATTTTGAAGTGCCGTAGTTTTCCGGTGACAGACTATCACAGGTTGATCGTACCTGAACCAATTGGTGTTGTCGCTGCCTTTACACCCTGGAACTATCCGGCGGTTGTTTCTGCCCGAAAAATAGCACCAGCACTTGCAGCTGGTTGCACAATAATTCTCAAGGCTGCGGAAGAAACACCAAGTTCAGCTGTAGCGATCGCAATGGCATTAATTGATGCCGGATTGCCACCTGGCGTAATCAATTTAGTTTTTGGCGATCCACCAGCGATTTCTAAACATCTTCTTGCTTCGCCAATTATCAGGAAGCTTTCTTTCACGGGTTCGACAGTAGTTGGCAAACAACTGGCAAAGCTAGCCACAGATAATCTAGTACGCTGTACTCTGGAACTTGGCGGTCATGCACCAGCGATCGTCTTTGCAGATGCAGATGTTGATGCTGCTGCTTCAGCGATCGCTGCTTACAAGTTTAAAGGCTCTGGTCAAAGTTGCAATGCACCTAGCCGAATTTATGTGCATGAAGCTCTCTATGAACCATTCCTCAAACGGTTCACAGAACTTGTACAAAATATTCGAGTCGGTGATGGGATGGACGAGAACACTGACATGGGACCAATGGCAAACCCCCGTCGCATAGCAGCAATGGAACGCTTAGTTGCTGATGCAGTAGCTAAAGGCGGGTGTGTGGTAACTGGAGGAAAAAGGCTGCCAAGACCAGGATATTTCTTTTTGCCTACAGTACTTACTGAAGTTCCAAACGATGCAGCCATTATGAATGAGGAACCATTCGGGCCGATCGTTCCCATTGCACCTTTTGCCGACTTTGATCGAGCAATTCATCAAGCAAATAGTAATGCTTATGGACTTGCAGCTTACGTATTTACTAGTTCGCCTGTAGTAGCAGAGGCTGCCGCTAGGGCTTTAGAAGTAGGTAATGTCGGCATCAATCAACTGAGTGGAGTGCCTCCTAATGCACCAGTGGGAGGCATTAAAGACAGTGGCTATGGATATGAAGGCGGAAGTGAAGGACTCGAAGCTTTTCTTAACCTCAAGTTGCTCAGTCAAAAGGTCTTATAGGAATCCGCTTTGATTCGGAGAAATTATTTGCGTAGGGAGGGAATAGGGAATAGGGAACAGGGAAGAAGGAATGTGTACTGAGTTTTTTTTCACGCAATCAAATACGAGTCCTATATAACTATCTATGTCAACGAAACCAACTATTAATTCCCAAATTCGTTTAGCCACTCATAATGATGTTCCTAGCATAATCAATATTATGCGTGAGGTTTATATTGAGCATGGTCTTGTATTTGAAGTTTCTCAAGAAATCCCAGATATTTTAGATTTTGAACAAAAATACAATCAAAAATCTGCTGCTTTCTTTGTTCTATTAGTGCAAGAAGAAATTATTGGGACTGTAGGTGTAAAAATAATCAACTCATCAGAAGCTGAAATTGTCAGGCTTTATCTTAAACGGGATTTTCGAGGTCTTGGTTTAGGCTACCAATTACTTAAAACTGCGGTTGACTGGGCACAATTACAGGGAAAAACTCATATAGAGCTATGGTCTTTTACTCAATTTACCCAAGGTCATCGTCTCTATAATCAATTTGGCTTTACCCAACTTGATACACGCCAAATGAATGATGTTAATCAAACTCAAATGTACGGCTTTGCATTTTCAATCTAAATACTCTGAAGGATTTTTGATTAATCATCCGAAATATTAAATATTCTTGATACCAAAAGAGGACAGTCAAATGAAAACTAATTATGTAATTTCTGGAGGTCAAAAGGGTAAAGACCGCCTGAAAGTACTAGCAGAAGTTGTGCAAGAAACTACACTAAATCTTTTAAAAAACGTTGGAATTAGTGAAGGAATGCACTGTCTAGATGTGGGATGTGGAGGTGGTGATGTAACTACAGAGATAGCTAAATTAATAGGAGAAAAAGGTAAGGTCATTGGCATCGATATGGATAGTAGTATTATCCAGTTGGTTCAAGAAGAATTAGAGCAAGAATTTACTAATGTTGAATTTAGAGCATTAAATGCTTTCGATCTCGATGAAGAATCAGAATACGATCTGACTTATTCCCGGTTTTTACTAGCACATTTAACAAATCCCGGAATAGTAACTACAAAAATGTATCATGCTTTAAAACCTGGGGGAGTTGCTATAGTTGAAGAAACAGACTTTTCTGGATATTACTGTCATCCCGAATCCCAGGCTTTTGCAAGATATCTTGAACTACACCGCCAGGTAATTGATCGAAGAGGTGGAAATGTCGATCTGGGAGCGAAAATTCCTAAAATTTTGAGAGAGTCAGGGTTTAAAAATGTTCAAGTGAATTTAGTACAACCAATATTTACAAAACTTTCAGAAAAAATAATTCCTCAAATAACGCTGCTGAATATTAAAGAAGCAATTATTTCCGAAAAGCTTGCCTCACCAAAGGAGATAGATTCTCTTTTAGCAGAGCTAGGTCAATTTATCGAAAAGCCAGAAAGTATTATAGTCTTTGCTAGATTATTCCAGGTTTGGGGGTACAAGTAAAAGTTGAATATTTTTAGTCTTATTTAAAGATGAAAAAGGAAAACTTTTCTACTGGGACTTTTGAACTGACCGTTGCTATGCTTGTGTCAGGAACAGTTGGTGTATTTTTTAATGAGTCGCATCAAGCAATTTTTAATGTTGTATTTTATCGCTGTATATTCGGAGCAATTTTCTTGGGTTTATTCTGCTATTTTAAAGGATATTTTCAGCAACACAATTTAACTTTACGAGTACTAACGCTGACTCTACTTAGTGGTGTATCACTGATTTTAAATTGGACATTAATTTTCAAATCTTTCTCACTAATCTCAATTGCACTAGGGACAACAGTCTTTCATACCCAACCTTTTTTTGTAGTTATACTAGGTAGCTTAATATTTAAGACTACTATTTCCAAAAACAAAATTGGCTGGATTGCGATCGCATTTTTAGGATTAGTGCTGGTTACTAAACTGCGGTTCACTATGGTGTCATTCCACAGTTCTTATATTATTGGTATATTATTTGCCCTACTCGCAGCTATTTTTTATGCTCTGACTACGCTCCTTGTCAAGTGTCTTGAGGGTGTGCGTCCCCATCTTATCGTCCTGATTCATTTGACACTGGGAGCATTTTTGCTTCTACCTTTCACGTCTCTTGAAAAAGTTCCTCTTTTTGGCAACCACTGGTACTACCTGTTGGGATTAGGTGTAATTCACACTGGTATCGTATACATCCTCATGTATTCATCCTACCAAAAGCTGACAACATCAGCGATCGCAGTTCTTACTTTTGCTAATCCGGCTAGTGCGATGCTTAGTGATTACGTCATCTACGGGCATATCCTAGAGCCAATACAGGGAGTCGGCGTTGCCCTCATCGTACTCGCTAGCCTTGCAGTGAACTTAAACTGGTCATTATTACCAACTAACCTGGCTTCAAAGATGTGAGCTAATCAAGAACTGTGGATGTTGAACCTAAAATTTTATCCACTACAAAGTTTTTATGGAGAGAGCTTATGCCAATTGTTCAGAAAAATCCTAGCATCGCGATTGTCGGAGCGACAGGTATCGTCGGTACTACTTTCTTGTCGCTATTTGAGGAGCGCTCTTTTAAGTATTCAAACTTGCATTTAGTCGCTTCATCGCGCTCAGTCGGTCGTTGTTTAACTCAGGGTGGACGCGATTATGAAGTTTGCGATTTGGCGGACTTTGACTTTACAGGTGTTGACATTGCCTTCTTTGCTGCTGGAACGCCCATTAGTCGTGAGTGGGTCAGCAAGGCAGTAGAGCAAGGCGCAATTGTGATTGACAACACCAACGCGTTTCGGATGGACCCCGATACACCACTTGTTGTTCCGCAGGTAAACCGTCATCTTTTAGTAGAGCGGCCCAAAAGTGGAATCATCGCCAATCCCAACTGCTCAACAATTCCGTTGGTACGCCTTCTACAGCCGATTGAAGAAAGTTACCGCGTCAAGCAGGTGATTGTCAGTACATATCAATCTGCTTCTGGTCGAGGTGTCACGGGTATTGAGGAACTCAAAAACGGTTGTTTACAAATCATCAAAACTCCACTAGAACCACCAAAAGCAGAGCGCTTTCCTCTGCCTTTGTCCTTCAATCTGATTCCCAGCATTGATGTACTTCTTGACAACCACTTCACACTGGAGGAGCAAAAAATGCTTCAGGAGTCGCAGAAAATACTCAACCGTCCTGACTTGAAGGTTTCTGCAACTTGCGTGCGAGTGCCAGTTATTAATTGCCACTCAGAAGCAGTCTATTTTGAATGCGATCGCGACTTAGATCGCAATCATATCGTTGAATTACTCCGTCATGCTCCAGAAGTGACAGTTTATGACGGTGAAGGTACGCAAGGTTATCCGACACCGCGAACTATAGATAATCCCGACTATATCCATGTTGGTCGAATCAGAATTGACCCCAATAATCCCAAAGCTGGATGGTTTTGGCTAGTTTCTGACAATCTTCGGATTGGTGCAGCTTTAAACGCGATCCAAATCGCTGAGGAAATGATCCAAAGGCAGGTGATTTAAAATGCAAATCCGCGTCCTCAAGTTCGGTGGGTCAACCTTTCAACGTAGTACTGATTTCAACACCATTGCAGCATTTCTCAAATCTCGGCTTGAACAAGATAGCGACAAGCTTGTAGTAGTTGTTAGTGCAATGGCTGGTTTGACGGATGAGTTTCATAAACTTGCTTTGGAAGTCAACACAAATCCATCACCAGAAGCGCTTGACTCACTTCTCCCACTTGCTGACACTATCGGGGCAAATCTGCTTCGTTTAGCAGTCGAGGCGACAGGTACTTCTGCGAAAGTACTGTCTGGCTATCAACTAGGTATTATTACAGACTCTAACTTTTCCCATGCTTCGATCCAAAAAATTGATGGAACAGTGCTAAAACAAGCACTTGCAGAGGTTGATATTGTAGTAGTTCCTGGTGGTCAAGCGGTTGATCTATACAATCGTCCCACATTCCTGGGTAGAAATAGTTCTGACTTTACTGCTGTGACACTAGCGGCGACACTTGAACTTGAAAGTTGCGAGATTTTTTCTGATGTCAATGGTATTTACAGCGCCGATCCTAATCTCATTCAAAACACTAGACTGCTTGAGACTATATCTTTTGACACCGCAATCAACTTTTCACTAAGCGGTGCAAAAGTCTTGCACTATATATCAGTACAAGTTGCCAAGGATAAAGGAGTGCAAATCGTCTGTCGATATAATCGGGATGATTATCGCATTGGGACGGTAATTGGTGATGGCAAGACATCAAAGGCGACCATACTCGATCCTCGATCGATTGTCCTAGAGTTTGCGTCAAAACGAGATTTCGAGATTGCCAGACTTAAGCTACAACTAGCAAATATTCCTGTTATTTTACTTGAAGACCAAAAAGTGCCAATGCTTGTAGTCACTTGCGGTTTTTTTGATGCTGTCAAGTTCCTAGCGGAGTCTGGTATTGACGCACATCGCCGAAATTCTCTGCTAATTAGTGAATTTAATGGCGATCGCTTAGTACTAAGGCATATTGTCAGTACTAATGAGGCGATCGCATTATGCCAAACAATTCACGATCGCTTGTATAAACATAGCGAAAGTCCGAAATTATCACAATCAAATGTGAATTAAATGGATGATATTTCCTCTTGGTTTTCTCAAGACTACGCGCAAGCTCAAGAACGTTTCCGAAAAACAACACATTTGTTAGAACACGGAGCTATAGAGGTCAGTGATGGTCTGACTATTGACTGGGCTTGGTCAGGAAGCCCCCTATCTCCTCACGTTCTTGTCTTTAGTAGCGGACTCCACGGCATTGAGGGATTTGCTGGTAGTGCTGCTCAACTTTATTTGCTGTCTCTTAACCCTGAAATCTCTACGCTTTGGCTGCATATACTCAACCCTTGGGGAATGGCAAATCTGCGACGCGTGGATAGCCAAAACGTAGACCTGAATCGCAACTTTCTCGCCGAGTCAAAGGAGTACCAAGGCGTACATCCGACTTATAGTCTCCTGGACCCTCTGCTGAATCCATCCTCGCCACCGACAAGAGATTTCTTTTTATTGCAAGTCATAGGAGCAGTGCTTCAACATGGCTACGAGAACCTGAAAAGTGCTGTGGCGACAGGGCAATATGAGTATCCCCAAGGTTTGTTCTTTGGTGGTAAATCGTTACAGCCTGCGTTGTCTCGACTATTATTATTTCTCGACAAGACGCTAAGTCACCGAGAAAGAATTGTACACGTTGACCTGCACAGTGGTCTCGGCAAGTTTGGCGAACTGTCTTTGCTACTTGAGGGAGAGTCTAATCCAGAGCAAGTCGCGCGGGCGCACCGTGCTTTTGGCTCTAGGTTGAAAAGCCGTTATGACCGCAAAGGTGGCTACCTTGTCCGTGGTGGCTTTACCCACGCTCTGGCACAACGCCTTCAGGGTGTCCGCTACGATGGAATTACCTGTGAGTTTGGAACCTATAATATGCTCCATGTTCTAGCTGCGTTACGCAACGAGAATCGACTACATCACAATGCACAGAGAAGCTTCTTTGTTCCCTCCAAACCGCGATTGCTTGAGGTCTTTTCACCTTCCAATGTAACATGGCGTAGTCAGGTTTTATTACATGCAAGAACAGTTTATAAACAAGCTTGTGTAATGTTAAATGATTAAGGTGCGGCTCTTTTCAAAAGACGGTATCCTGAACAAGAATAAATGAAGAGATGTTTGTCGAACAAAGGTATTGAACAAATTATCTGGTTTAAAGACAAGCACCAGAAATAACCAGAGTCAGGGGATAGCCATGAAGAATGCAAGCATCAACCGTAAATGAAGACGTATTTTTTTGTGCTTTGAATCATAATTTACATCTGATGTGAATTAGAAACACCGCTTATTCTATAAGGGTTTCTAGATTCACTCAAAATCATAGTTTTGGGATTACCTATGAAATTACAAGGGTTTCAAAGCTTAATTCATATTAGGCGTAATTTGGAAAAAATTCTGAGCCATAAATCGAGCAAGAGTTAAAGTATCTAATAGCTCGAATATGAATTCGTTGAGGATAAACTCAAGTGCTATTAGATTTTGTAATACTTTATTTTCTCAGCCTAGTGTTCTTTTACGTGTGACAAATACTCGTTTTTTCTTCAGGGCAAAAACTAAGCCCATTGCAAAGATACTTCCACCTATAGTATTAGGTTCAGGAATAGAAGTAGAGGGGGCGCTAAAACCATATTTCGCCAGTACTTTTTGTCCATTTGATGAAATAATGTAATTAGCTAATTTTTGACCATTTGGACTGGCATTATTTAATACTGTTAAACCATAATCAGCTTTGACTGCTAAGTTTTGTGGTAATTCAACCAGCTTCAGACTTGTTGAATCCAGCAATTCCAAATTCAAAAATTTAAGAGGAATCAGTCGCTGGAGAGAGTGGTG
>NZ_JAVRCK010000105.1:0-27532 GCF_034530815.1 Nostoc sp. DedSLP03 | reverse complement strand
GCTCCCTGTCGAAAATATTATCTGCTTTGCTAACTAACCTGCAGAATGTGGGCTAAAGGACTTCTAGTTAAAAAAATATCCCATCCCTGCGGGGCACTCCGCTAACGTAGAGGTGCAAGGTCTTATACCTCCAGTCAGATATTGAGTCAGAGATTCAATCAATGCATTCCCAGTTTCGGACTGGGAAGGAGAAAAGTCTTATCAAGCTAGGTTTTTAGGACTTGCGTGTACACCGTAGCTTTTTAAGGGGGACTAAGGAGAATCTTGGGATTGTGCATCTTAAGCAAACCGCATTGATACCAATCCGACTTCGACAATTGGTACAGGCGATCGTTGCTTGATTTTACAGTGACTTGCTTGCTCATCAAAGGATGCTCTGGCACCAACATCACTTATATGAACTTATATGAACTCCTCCCTACTGAATTTGTGAACTTTTCCCTACGGAATCCTTACGTAAATTCCAATTAAAAAATGCTCTTTTTTACTCTAGCTTTACAAGAAACTAGTGGATGCACGATTAGTATAAATATGTAACTAATTGAACGCGCACTGAAATTAATAACTAAATTATGTACACGGTTATTACTTATATAAAAATGCGCTGATGGTAAATAAAATTTAGTCCTAAAATAGAAGATTTCTTCTACATAAGACAAACATGGCTTGAAAAGTTCCCAAGCTGACCATCCTGCTTGCCTATAATTTGTTCTTACTTATCAGTAAGTCAATATACAAGCGTAACAAATTTGCAAAGTTAACATTTTAAAGAAAACAATAGATTGTATGAAAAATTACACTTTAATTGTAAAGCGTTTTTTGGCATTGGCTACTCCAGCGATCGCTACTTCGATATTGGCAACCTTACCAAGCCAAGCTGCTACCATTGCATATTCTGAGTCAAAATTCAACATCAACAACTTTAGTACTAGCCCTTCAGATGTTAGGACTTTGACTGATAATGTAACCACAGCAATTAGCACAGGTGGTCAAGTAACTGCTGATGCTAACGCTGAGGCTAAGTTTAATATCGATGCAAACAACTCTGCCTCCAATTTGTCCTTCAGCCAAGCTCAAGGTCAGGGTGATGGCTATACAGGGTCGGCGGAAAGCTTTGCTGGGATTATCGGTTATGATTTCATAGTTGACAAAGAGTTTTCTTTTGATTTCAGTGGCTTATTTAACCTGAAAACATCCATTGATGATGCCGTGACTGAACGTGCAAATGCTCGTGGAGAGTTTTTATATCAGTTATACGACAGCGATACTGGTAATCTTTTAGACTCTTTCAAGATTTCTGGAAATTTATCAACAATAGGTAACAATGATACTTTTGTATTTGAACCGAGTAGTAACATAACTCTTGATTCAAATCAGACTACTATTGATAAATCTTTTGGCGGAACACAGGAATATGCTTTGACTAGCTTTAAGGGTAAATATTCCCGTACTTTCGATAAGTTAACTCGTTTAACCTTAATAGAATCTAAAAGTAATCAGGTGAGCGTCTATACTGTCCCAGAACCCTCAACAATTCTAGGTTCGCTGTTTACTTGCACTATGTTTGGTGCTGTCTCGATACGCAAGCGTAAAAGAGCTTCTTCGCTTGCGTTGTTGGTTAATAAGGATTGAGTTAAGGTCTGTAAAACTTTCTTTTGTCACTGCTCATATAACAATACGGTTCAGTTAAGCCTAAAAACCTGATATGAGACGCGATTATCGCGTCTTCAAAGACCAATAATCTTTAACTGAATCGTATTGGACTATATCCGAAAGCGCTCAGAATGCGATCGCTCTTAGTATTTGTTGAATTATATTTCTAGCTTAGAGCATGTTGGTCAACTCTAGTATCCTTCCCGGAAATTACCTCAACTGTGCGGAATCCGAGCACCGCCAACAGATTATTTTCAGGGAGCTTGACGGGAGCCGGTTGATCGCCGTGACCGGGAGCGGGGAGAGGATAGGCAGTCGCCGCAGCAGTGTGGAAGCGAATATTGCCTTCGCTGTGCTCAATCACTTGATGGATGTGCCCCGTTAACACTGTTACCGATGCAAAGCGAGATAGCTGTGAAAGCAACTTAGCCGAATCAGCAGTTGCCCATCCCCATTTGGGATAAAGGTCATATAGAGGAATATGACTGAAAACAACTATAGGTGTATCCTGTTTCTGGTTTGCCAAATCTTTGGAGAGCAAGTCCAGTTGCGCCTCACCTAATTTGCCTGTGCCGGTTGCCCCAAAGTCCAGCACATTGGTCAAAGAGACAAAGTGGATTCCCGCCCGATCCCAAACCTGTAAACCCTCTTTGACATCCTTGCGGTTAAAAGCTTCCTCGTAGGCTTTGCCGCGATCGCCAATCGTATCGTGCTCCCCTGGTAGAGTAAACAGTGGGACTTTCAATTGAGAAAGTAGTTGTTTGGCCAGATCGAATTCTTCTGGTTTAGACAAATGGGAGATATCTCCGGTGTGAATGACAAAGGCGGGTGGAGTGGGTAAGGCATTGATTGCATCGATGGTTTTCTGAAGTGTATCGGTCACGTGTTCATTTGCAGGTTTTTTGAAACCGATGTGCGTATCGCTAATTTGAACGAAGGAAAACGGTGAAGTCGTGGATGATTTTTGAGCATTTGGTTCTCCCACCTGACAGGCAGTTAATAAGCCATTTGCACCAACAGCCCAGACAATGCCAAGTCCTGTCCAGCCTACGTGTTCAATAAATTTTCTGCGTTGCATTGGTATTCCTCTGGTTAGTTTTTCTTATTTGTTACCGTCAGCGTCCCTTTCATAAAAGGATGAACTGAGCAAATATAGGGATAAGTACCCGGTTTAGTGGCGGTGTAGTTCCAGGTTTGATTGGTATCCAGTGCTTTAGAGTTGAAAGTACCATCCGTAGCCGTCGCCGTGTGGGGTTCTTCATCGACATTGATAAATTGAACAGTTTTACCAACAGCTAGAGCTAAATTCGCTGGCTCAAATTTGAAATTACGAATTTTGACCGTAGTATCAGCAGTTTGTTGAGTAGTTTGGGGTTGCTCCTTGGGTTGAGCTTTTATCGCCATTGGTTGGTTAGTCGTTACCTTATGGTTTGGACTACAGGATGACAACGACAACAGGATGACCAAGAAGGCACTGGCGATCGCTATGAAAAAATAAGAAATGTATTTCATCAGCGTTCTTCCATCCGTTTTGGTTGACGGCGTTTAGCAAACAGTCCAGTCATGCTCACTCCCGTAGCCACTAAGCCAATTAGACCTAGCCCATTCAAAACTGGTACAATGGCATCGAGTTTGAATATTTGCAAAGTGTGAACAGTAATTAAAAATCCAGCCAGTTCTTCTTGATGCAACCATGTATCTGCAATAGCAATGCTAATACCAGTCAGAGCAGTAAAGAGTAATGGCAAACAAAAGAGTGTGGCAATTAGCCGATGGTACTTGCGAAATGTGTTTTTCATCATAATTAATTGAGTAACGCCAGTTTTTTAGTCTGCTGTAAATCCTTGCAATTGATTTTCAAGGTTATGGCGATAGCCTCGATCGCTTAACGCTTGCTCAGGTAGTCGATTCGCTTTGACAGCAGCTTGAATAATGTCTTGAGCCGCGATCGTTCCAGATGCGATCGCTGATATCAATGCACCATTGCTGGGAATGCCTTGATCTTTTAAGTAGCCTTGATACGCAAGAGTTGCCAGATTAAACGAATTAAGCTGGTTTGTAGAAGGTTGCTTTGCCATGTAGGGATTGAAGCTGGTTGGTGCGGTTTGGGTCTGCGCCGCAGCAGGCAAAATGGCGGCAGAGAGAAGCAGTGTTGTTAACAGCACAGAAATAGAGCGTCGCATAGAATTACCTCTAAGATTAGTTGTTCGGCTACAGCGGTTTTACTGACCTTCAATGCTGGGATGCAGCACAAACTTTCAGGCAAATTGGTCGAATCCAAACTGCCAAAGAAGGGCGTTGCAAATTGACGATATAAATTTCGTCGGGACATTGCAGTGCAATGGCCAGTGTCAAAAGCTGTAGGAGTGGGTAGTAAGCAATTAGCGCGATCTCAGGAATTTAGTTGCAACTTCTGCCTGAAAAGAATGCTAACTGGGTTACTTACTTGTCTCTACCTTTAAGACGACTGGCAACTAATTTTGGATTTAAACTTTTTAAATGTCCTTGCTAGGGTGCTGTTTGCGGTTCGTTCGGTTTGGGGTGCAAGTTAATCAGAACGAAATAACCGACTTCTAAAAAATTTCGACGCTAGTAGTTCGCCAAGTTTCCTTGGCGGGGTAAAGGGTAAGGGGTAAGGGGTAAAGGGACTCATGTTTTAATTCCTTCCCCTTTCCCCTTTTCCCAGTCCAAACATAGCAATTTTGGGTTGGCAGACTACTAGACTCATCCAATTAGCTTCATCAATCGTTTTAGAGATAAGAGTAAGTTTGCTCTATGCTCAAAAGAAGTTATGAAATCAGGATTGGCACTCACGCTGCAAGATACATTAGGCATTTTTGCAGAGAAATTAGCCTCGGTCTATTCACCTGAATCTATGGATCTAAGTTCTCGCGATCGCCATTCATCAGAACCGTCATCGAAGAGCGATGCCGCACTTTTGGATGACCTGAAGGCACATCTGCCAACGGCGTTAAGGTGTCTCTACGAGCGCTACGGCAGCGTGGTGTATGGAGTGGCGCTGAAAGTTTTGCAAAGCCAGCCGGAAGCCGAAGACCTAACCCAGGAAATTTTTCTGTCATTATGGCAGCGTCCGGTTGACCCGGCTCACCACGATCATTTGATGCGCTACCTGATTGTCATGACTCGATCGCGGGCGATCGACAAACTGCGATCGCGCAGTCGCACCCTTAATTTGGTGCAACGTTGGGGGCAGAACGTTACTGCTGCACCCCCCGCGCCTACTCCGGTTGAGCAGGCTGTTTTCAATGAGCGATCGCAGCAAGTGCGGCAGGCATTGACGCAGCTTTCAGATCGGCAACGACAGGTGATCGAACTGGCGTATGATGCCGGACTGAGCCAATCAGAAATTGCCCAACAACTGCATAAACCCCTGGGAAGCGTGAAAAGCTGGACTCGCCAGGGACTCTTGAAACTGAAGCAACTTTTACAACACTCCATTGACTAAGGTTATGACTGAACCCCTTACTCCTCAAGCAATCGAAACCTTGGCAGCAGGCTATGTTGTAGGCGACCTCGATCGCGCCGAACTAGAAGTTTTCGAGCAACTGCTGGCAGAAAATCCAGCATTAGTGGTAGAAGTGAAGCGGCTTCAGGCAACCTTAGACCAGGTTGTTTACAGCTTAAATAGCGTTGAACCGCCTCCTCATCTCCAATCTGCCATTCTGACTGCCGCTACCACGACTTTCCAATCCTCCCAGCCCAAACCATCTCGGCTTTTCTGGTACACCGTCATGGGTAGTGTCGCGGCACTCCTAATTCTATATTTAGGAATGGATAACTATCGCTTGCGACAGGATTTCCGTATGGCTAGTGATATCAATACCCTACTGCAACAGTCCCAGACACAACTTTTCTCTCTCAAGGCTGTGAATGCGTCGGATACCGCTACGGGTAGCTTTGTGGTGAATCTAGGACAAAGACAGGGGATTCTAGCCGTGCAAAATCTGCCAGCTCCCCCCACAGGAAAAGTATATCGACTTTGGGCGATCGCTGATGGCGAAAAAATTCCCTGTGGCACTCTGAAAATTAATCCCCAGGGAAAGGTGCTAGATAAATTCTGGATGCCTGCCGACTTTTATGACACAGGTATCTCTGGATTATTCGTGACGTTGGAATTGTCTGAAACTAGTCGTTATCCAACCGGAACTATCGTGATGCAGAGTAACTCATCGACCAATATCTAATACCACTTTGAAAAAAGAATCCGACAGATACATACGGACATACCTTTGTTCTGTCTGGCTTTCTTAATTTTGAATTTTGAATACTTCGGCTACGCTCAGTACAAGTTTTGAATTTTGAATTGGTATAACCTCAGTAACTCATGCTCTATCCCTCAAAATCAAAAATCTGCGTCAAGGTCAAGCCATTCGCACCTATTGGCCTGGAGTGGTAATTAATCCCACAGCATTAACCAATCCAGCGCTGATAATTGCAGAGGTAGGAGCAAGAGTTGGTTATTTACCAGAGCAATAGTTATTAATTTCATTGACTATTGAACTTTCTTCGCTACTACTCTTTTGCAGAGATACCAAAAAGCCCTTTGCTGCTGGTAGATTCTTTTTATCTATGGCTGTTGCTGCATTATTCAATTGCTTGCTGATGTTCTGATAAAGTGTGATAAAGCGTCCTTGAAAACCTTGCAATTTTTCATCTTTAATTTCCAGTGCTTTCATCTCTTTGGCAAGTGGATCTATCTTACCAGAAAGTTCAGTTAGAGCTTTGGAACCTTTTGCAGGATTGGGATTTTTTGCGAATTCCTGACCTAGAGTAGATCCCTGATTAGCAACTTTTATGATTTTGTTACATTGAGCAACTTTACTTTCGCCACAACCTGCAAATAATAAAGCGATCGCAGTAGTGACTGAAAGTATAAAACTTTGCTTAAATACGTGCTGCATAGGTTCTATGATCTCCAACTATGTTTCGTGAAAGTTGGGCAGTAGAAATCGAGGATGGCGAAAATACTTTTTCTAAAAAGAATCTTTATTTTTGTTTTTAACTCTCTTTCTGCCCTGTTACTTTATACTTCATTTTTTCGATAATGCGTATGTAATTACACGTAAATCAGCATAAATATGGGGAATTCCCCATTTAAGTAAGTCGGTGCAATAAAACCAAACTGTGTCAACAAAAGTAAATCTGTCCATTTAAAATACGTCTGAGTACACACCTAAAATTTTGTTTAGCTCCCAGTAGAACAATAGTATCGCTCTCCTATTTTCCAAAGCTGGAGCGCAACTATTAGAAAGATAATGCCTGCGATTGGTGATATATAACAAAACCACAAAGGCACTAAAAAAGCATCTTCTTTTTCAAGTACTGCAAGCAAAGGAAAATAACTGACGCAAGCAAGCGGTATCAAGAAAGTAAAGAATCGCTGAAACCACTTGCTATAAATTGCAAGAGGATACTGAGCCGTTTCGACTCCTCCATAAGTGAGAATATTCATAATTTCGAGAGATTCAATAGTCCAAAAGGTGATGGTTGCTTGCATAATAACAATGCCAACAAAGAGCGCAACCCCACCAAAAAATGAAGTGCCTAAAAGCCATAAAGTTTTAAAATTTAAAGGGATGTGGAGAGATGAAAGTGACCACCACATAACAACAATCCCTTGAAATAATCTTCCGATTCGTTTTAAAGTAAACTCTTTACCTAAAAGCTGAGTTGCTGTGGTGCGTGGACGAACAAGTAAACGGTCGAAGTCTCCACTTTTAATTATTGTTGAAAATGAGTCAAACCCTTTTCCAAGAGCATCAGCACAGGCGAAAGAAATATTAATTATTCCATAAAATAGAGCAACTTCATTTAAAGTCCACATACCAATACTATTAAAACGACTAAAAAGTGCCCAGACTCCAAAAAATTCAACAGCAGTTACTAAAAGCTGCCCTATGACTTGCAGCCAAAAAGAAACTTTGTACTGCATTTGCGACTTGAAAGATACAGAAATATATCGAAGGTAAAGCAAAAAATCATTCATAGTCGCGTTGTAATTTTTATCTAAAATCAACTACCTAACCTATTTTAATGCTTAAAAAATTACGAATTACGAACTACGAATTACGAATTATTGACTTATCCTCCTTGAATTACAAGCTTTCTGATCCCATATTTCACAAGGATACGCCCAATAATAACAATGACAACTATCCAAAAAGTTTGATGCAGCAAAATATTAAATAGGGCGTTTGGTTGAAGATTTCCAGTAAAAAGACGAAAAGGTTTGTCGATTAATCCTGAAAAAGGAAGTGCATTTACAAAAGGCTTGCTCCACTCAGGGAAAAGTGGCAACGGAACAATCATGCCAGAGAAGATACTAACAAGAGTAGGTAGAATGCTATTAATTCCCTCGCCCGAAATCGTCCACATCATTGATACAGTCAAAAGCATAGTTAATGCAGACGAAAGTAAAATTGCGCCAATAAAAGAGATAAAAAAGGCAACAAAAGAAGCAAAGGAGGGTGAAAAAGAAAGCGACCATTCATCAAGCCCAAAAATGCGAAAAAGAAAAATTGTGACTCCAAGAAGCGGAATGCTACGAAGTATCAGGGGCGTTATGCGAAGTGCCAAAGCGCGAGTAAACCAAAAATTATAAAGGTCTGTGGGTCGAAGAAGATCGTATCCGACAGCACCAGTTCGGATGAGTTCTTGAATATCTCTATCACCTCCCCAAGGGACAATTGCCATCAAAAACGCCTGTCCCAGCCACACATATCCTACAGCTTGTTGAAAAGTCATAGGTTGAGCAGAGGTTGTATGAGTAAAGAATGCCTGTAAAACCATAACTTTTACCAACCCCCAGAAAAGCTGAGTTCCAACGCCAGCCAAAGCAGCAGCACGATATTGCAACAGCAGTGTAAATCTAGCAACAAACAGTGACCAATATGCTTTCATGGGACAATTCCTGCTGAAATTGCATAAAGTTCCGCAATTATCTCTTCAATAGGTGGATTTTCTACAAAAAGATCCTCTACTTCATGTTGTGAGGTAACTCGGCTAATCAAAGATGCAGCAGAAAGCTTTGTGGGATCGAAGGCGAGAGTTACAGTGCGACCTTCTTTAGAGATAATACTGACTCCTTCTTCTTCAAAAAAGAAATCATCCTTTGCTAAGTCGATTCTTAAGTACCGACGCGAGGAAACTTGAGAACGCAATGCTGCTAAAGTTCCATCACAAAGGATTTCACCTCCACCAATAATAATTATGCGATCGCACAATGCCTCGATATCATCCATATCATGGGTAGTTAGGATGGTGGTTACTTGATGAGTTTTATTTAGCGCTTTAATAAATTTTCTGACTGCAAGCTTGGAAACTGCGTCAAGCCCGATGGTGGGTTCATCAAGAAAAAGAATTTCTGGTCTGTGAAGCATTGCAGCTGCAAAGTCGCATCGCATCCTTTGACCAAGGCTTAACTGCCTTACCGGAGTTGAGAGAAAACTTCCAAGACCAAGCAAATCAATCATTTCTTCGCGTGTCTGGCGATACTCCGATTGCGGAACGCGATAAATATCCCGCAGCAAATCGAAAGACTCAATCACTGGTAAATCCCACCAGAGTTGCGTTCTTTGACCAAACACTACACCAATGCGATTAACGTGCTTAATTCGATCTTTCCAAGGAGTTCGTCCGCCAATTAGGCATTTTCCACTTGAAGGCACGAGAATACCGCTCAAAATTTTTATCGTGGTCGATTTACCAGCCCCATTTGGGCCAATGTATCCTACAAGTTCTCCCCGTTCCAGGGAAAACGAAACTCCTTTGAGGGCATAAACTTCTTTAGTTTTTCGCTGCACAAGTCCTCGTATTGAACCGAAAAGCCCAGAGGAACGTTCAGACACAAAGAAAGTCTTCCTGAGATTTTCGACCAGAATGTGAGACATATTTTGTTAGTCTGTTATTGCTTGCAGAAGTGTTTTTTATTTAGAGGATGTCTGAGAAGTATTAAATATTTTGCTTGATCCCCCCTAGCCCACGCCAGTCGCCTCAAGTCGGGAAACCCGCCCACAGCGCTGGCTCCCCTTTTTAAGGGGAGAACCGGAATCAAAGTCCCCCAATGTATCGGGGGATTTAGGGGGATCTACAAGTATTGAATACAACACCAAAAAATTTTCAGACACCCTCTTAGAATACATCTACTAACCAGTTTTCAATACTCTGACTGTAAATGATTGAAGAAGAATTCAGAATAGCTGAATTCAAAACCAAAGCCGGAGACGTTTCCGTTGCTCCGGTCAGAACAAGAAAGATACCCCACAAGAATCATCCATTGTTCTAATTAATACCGTGGATGGATTTAGAAGCAAATTCAAAATAGTACTTATGCCAATCTGAAAACAAATCAATACGTTCTGAACCTGCAACAGCACTTTGGTTAAAGTATCGATACTTGTTTTGACCGACACTCAGCTTAGGTTTATTTGTGGAAAAATCCCAATCAGTTCTTCCTAAAAATAGGTGTTCGCCATTTACCAAAAAGCCATGCCAATGAGGTATGTTTTTGTACACTCTGGCTGAAATAGAAAATCTGTCACGCCAGTTATCTGGTAATCCATTGATGAAATTCTTAATCTGCGTCACTCTTTGTCTACTTTCTGCTGCCCAATTAATATCGAAACTTTCAACCTGAAGTGATTATTTAGAATCACTATCAACAAGTAGGATTTCAATATTGATATGTGCATTTGCATAATCATTCAATATTTTAGTAACTTTTCCCGCAACAAAATTCCATGAAAACGTCATAGAAACAGCTAATATTTTAATATCAACATGGTTTTCGCAATTCAATTTATTACCTTCCAAACATTCTCGAATACGCTTTTCCGTATCTTGAAGTGCTTCAATGTAATCAGTAAAAGGCTTCTCATGGTGAGCTATTTTCTCTATATTATTGCTAATCTCTTTGAGGATAAAGGTCATTTCTTGACCTTGATGAGTGAGCTTTCCAAGTTGTTTGTGGGTTTCTACCTCTACTCCATTGCTTGAAACTTTAGCTCTTACTAAACGACTAATTAGGTCAGAAACCGGTTTGCGATAAATTATGCCAAGAATTAGCGCCACAAGATATGGTACTGCAACATATACGTTATTCATTATGTTCTCTCGACTATGGTAATCAGGTGATAATAGTTTGTCGGGTGTAGTAATGAGGGATTACTAGTATATTTAGGAGACAGGCGATCGCACCAAAGATAGTGTTAACAAGTGTTAGTTCTCAATTACAGAAAGGAGCGATCGCTGTATTCGTCATCCTAGTACAAGGTAAGGGTGAATCTAATGTCAAAACACAAAGCAGTTTTGCAGTCAAAATTATCCTTTCAAGGATATTTAACGCAGAGATTCAAAAACAACTGTTGTTAGAATTAAGCACAGAAGCATAATTCCCAACTTATAAAAGTATTTTCCAACAAATGGCAGTAGCATGACGAAAATATGCAAAGCTTCAAAACCGATTGATAAAATGTACGCGATCGCCAAACAAAATATTGCTAATAAAGAACTTTTGATGAGTATTAAAGTGATTCTAAGTAAAAGAGTTTCCTGATTTTTTGCCATAACTATGAACCTCGAAGATAGAGTTTAAGTGATTGATTTGTCTGACATTTTGCAGAAACTTTATAACACAGCTTATAAAATTTTTCTGTTGTTTAAGCGATTAATAAATTTGTGCTTTTAGTGTTATAAACGCAACAACGGATGTCTGAAGCTTAAGCTTCAACAACATCCGTTGTGGTTATTCCCATCAAAGCGATGACTTATTAACAGAAATTCAGTTGTTTACGAATCAGCTCTCACACCAGGCGCGACTCGTTACAAAAAGTTGTGAGGTGCAGCTGTGCTGTCATTGCCTCTAAAATCATCAAAGCTTAATTCAGTAACGTATAGACGGACAAAATTGCAATCCATATTGACCAGTCCGCCTATGATACCGAATCAGAATATTTGCGTAACCTTGCTGTTGATGACAAGTTTCAAATAATGCACTGTTAAGCGTTTTCAGAACTTGGTCTCGAGTTTCCAAGATTTCTGACCGTCTAGATAAAAGAGGTGTCTTCCAGTTAGCTAAGTCGTTTGGTGCAAATTGGAAATCTTGAAAATATCCATATTTGCACTTGGCTGTGTGCTTACCTTTAATAAGACAACACTGGATCTCGATAAATCCTGAAGTATTAAATTGCTCAAGCCAAATTATCTGTTCTTGGCAGGAGTTGAGGATTTGCTCTATCGGAAAAGGTACATGATCCATACACTGTAAATTCAACAGTAATAGGACTTACGCACTGAAGCTTGAAAACCCGATCCCCCTAGCCCCCCTTAAAAAGGGGGGAACGTCTAAAGCCCCCTTTTTAAGGGGGTTTGGGGGATCTGAGTGCGTAAGTTCTGAGTAATTCTAACCATACTAGTAGATGTCAAATAAAAAAACAGTATTTTGTTGTAATACAAACTACACAGTACCTAATGAAAACTAAAAACAGTATCATAAACAGCGATTTTTGTGCAAAGTAAAGTTTTGTAACCTAAATTCTGTATTAAAAGCGATAAAAAATCATCAATTTGATTTTCAATGTAAAGTGGATTTACATTAGACTATTCGTTATGGCTAGAATCAAGATTATGAGCCAAGAAAATGTTGAAGATCAAGAAGAACTACGAGAGCTGCTGTACTTTTACTTAGATAAAATGGCAGCAACGCAGGTGGAGCTATCACAAGGGATGGATGTTAGCCGTCCTGTTATAATTAATTTCTTAAAAAAAGGTAAAAAGCAGCGATTGCCAGTCGATCGCAAAAGCTTGATCAAACTATGTGAGAGTCTTGAGAATGGTGAAGTATCAAAAAAGAAGCTAAAGACAGAGATTGAGAGTAACCAGCAAGAAACTAAATCTAATGCTGACGAACTGCCTAATCCTGAAAAAATGCGTAAGTTGCTGGGAAAGATTGGGGTAGACGAGTTGCTAGAGTCCGCAGGATTTTTGCCAGAAAAAACCAAAATAATTCGGGTAACTCCAGAAAGATTTTTTCAAGTTGCTCAGGTAGTTGCATTGCTTGAGTTTCTTGAATTTGAAGATTTAGTTTCTATAACCCAGGAATTCTTAGCGATCGCCAGTAACAAAATAGTAATTACTAGTAGCAAAAAACTTAGCTCGGAAAATCCAAATAGTCAGAATTCGGAAAATCCAAACAGTCATGATCCTGATTACTTAACATCTCTGATCCATAGTCTCCAAAATGACTCAATGCGAAATGAAACTTACCCAACGCTAGGTTTAAAACTCAGACTTGAAGTAATTGACAAGCTACAGCGAACCTGGAGCAGACTTAAAGCTGGAGGCAAGAAAAACTTCACTCAGCAAGAGGCGATTAGACTATTCATGAGCATCGCTATCAAGGAGCAGATGCCTAAAAATGTACCTAACCTTCATATTAGAGTTCAAAAAACCGAATTTAAAACTTTATCTAAGTCTATCAATGTAGAAGATGATTATAAAAACTTATACGATAAATTTGTCAAGATTGCTTATGAAGCAGAATGCGATCTGAAAACTCCAGATTCAGACTTAGAAAAACTAAAAAAAGAAAACGATCGCAACACTCCACGTTCAGACTTAAAAAACTCAAAACAAGACAAGTTCTTTGATTTGCTGAATCCGGTAATTATGGCGGTTGTAACTTGTAGCTTTAGTTATAATCAAGAATCTCATGAATTAATTGAGTGGATTTATACTTCTGGAAACACAATTCTAGAGAATGCTATAAATGCTTGTAGCCTACATCTGGGATTGACAGAAGATATCAGTAATATCAACATTTCAACAAAAACCTTAGACAGCAGCATTGATTCCTTAGTTGAAACAACTGTCATGTTAGGAAAAGAACAAAAGTATCAAGGAATTTGGGTTGACCGAGATTCAATGATTACTATGCTGCAAGCAATTGTATATGCTACTAAACAATGGCTAGCAGATCAAAGTACAAAAAACCAACTCGATATAGAAATCTACGTCTCAGCTTGCAAAGCTCTTGCTGATTTGAGGAAGCGATTAACTAAAGTCAGAAACGCTTTTCAAAATTTTCAGTTCCTTGATGATGAGTGTAAGCCGACTGAAATCAATAAAATTGCTGATATAGCTAAGGATGAATTGAAGAAACTTCCCAAAGAAAAGATTTATTTTTCATATCGACTTAACTTTTATCGTTGTTATTTTATTGCCAAACGTCTAGAGCTTAGACTATCTAACGCTCAAGGTAATATCAGTAACTTAAAATCACTAATTGAAGAAATTCAAAAAGTAATTGAGGAAGATGAAGATGTAAAACAAGAGCTTGTTCCGATACAAGCTCTAATACAGTCAGAAATCTATTTGTATGAACTTTCCTGCGGACATAAACCAGATTTATTTGAATGCAAACAAAGGAGTAATTGGCTGAAATTAGAATTAGAAAACTGGAAGACAGAAATTAAAAACACAATTGAACAAGGATCGTGCTACAAAGACCCTGGTTTAGATATTTATAAAGCCCTGTCTGAAATTTACGGAAATGCTGCGCGAATAGAGTTCTATCTTAGCGATGATAAAGAAATACTTGAAAAAGCCGCAGACGATTTTCTCAGAGCTGCTCACTACGCATTACGTATTGGTTCAACTCAGCGAGTAACTAGATGGTTAGCTTTAGCAGGACGAGTCTGGATCAGGCTTGGAAAGAGCCAATTATCAATACAGGCATATAAACTTGCTGATAAACTTGCTAATGCTGATTTAACAACTGGCCACAGTCAGAATTTTCGGGAAGCTGTTCTTTCAGAAATTTATTTACTGCATGGAGAGTATCTTTTATTGATTCAAAATGAGCCTCTTAATGCTTTAATATGTTTCTTGAAATCCCTTAAAGGCTCTGTATATTTAGGTTTGAATAGGCGCATTTGTGATGCGCTTTTTGATATTTTCCGATGTTCAAAAAAGCTTGGTAACTTAAGCACCAAAGAGGGAATTACCAGGGTATTTATGCAAGAAGACCAGTTAACTGAATCAAATAAAGGTAAATTAAATCCAACCAGTAACCGCACCTCTGAGAAAGTTTTAGATTTACTTTATTTATTATGGAACAGAGAAGATAATCCTAGCTGGTTTCAGATACAGGGTGAGTTTTCTAAACTCGCCACAGATATTTGGCAAGGATGGCATACCGATACATCTAACCCTGAAACAATAACAAAACATCCGATTGCAAAACGTATAGAAGATGAATCCTGGCTTTGTCAAATTAATTGAATTATGTTTGCATCGAAGTTTTATAATAATGGCGATCAATTGATTGCAGTTGTACATCAGTTGCTAGAAGTGATTACTCAACAAAGCGATCGCCATTTTACTGCTGTTGATTACAGCCTTGCAAACAGTAAACTCGCTAGAGGCAAAAAATGAGCTTGGCTGGATTAAGAATTGTGTTTCAGAGGAACTATCTCAAAAACTAGCACAAGTAGGCGATGCCTTGCGGCAAGCCACTTTGTGTCTACGCTTACCTGAACTACTTGCATTGAGCCTCCAACAACCAGCTGTACCAGCACAAGTTTACCAATATATTCTAGATTTTTTGGCTAGCAACCCCACTTCCGAACAAATTGCTGAATTTAAACCTACTCCCGAAATGCAAGAACGGTTGCGTACCTTGCTAATACGTAGTAACGCAGGTGAACTCACACCCACGGAGTTGAAAGAACTAGATGAATACGAACGTATTGAACACTGAGTTGTGATGATTAAAGCAGGTAACTTATCTTAATTGCGCCGAACTGTTTAGACTTGACGCAGGCATTCACTTACACCGCTAAAATGATTTCAAGGAAACTCTTCAGCAGAAGTATAGCGCTGAAAATTAGCCTGTAAGGATTATCTGGTGCGATCGCAGGAGGCAAAAAATGGGCTTGGCTGGATTAAGAATTGTGTTGGTAGAACCAGCTGGGCCGATCAATATCGGCGCGATCGCCAGAGTAATGAAAAATTTCGGGCTATATAATTTAGTACTAGTGAACCCCCAATGCGATCCCCTATCGACGGAAGCTTTGATGATGGCTGTTCACGCTCAGGAAATTTTAGAATCTGCGGTATTCGTGGCAACCTTACCAGAAGCATTACATGGATGTGTCAGGGCGATCGCTACCACTGGTCGCGTTCGTAGTTTAGAAACACCTTTAGAAAATCCTCGCACTGCACTACCCTGGTTAGTGGAGGAACCAGAAAAACCCACAGCCCTGATTTTTGGCAGAGAAGACCGGGGATTAAGCAATGAAGAATTAAATTATGCACAGAGGTTTGTTGGCATTCCCACAAGTCAAGATTATGTCGCCCTAAATTTGGCTACTGCTGTCGCAATATGTTGTTATGAATTGTCACAATGTGCCCAAAAACTTGACACTCAAACTTTACCTCAAACTGAACTCGCACCCTTAGATGTTGTGGAAGGATACTACCAGCAATTAGAATCACTATTACTGAAAATTGGTTATGTATATCCCCATACGGCAGCTAGTCGGATGAGAAAATTTCGCCAATTGTATAATCGCGCTCACTTGAAAACTGGGGAGGTGGCCATGCTACGAGGAATTTTGCAGCAGGTAGAATGGGCCCTGAAAAACCAGAACAATAGTGAAAACTTGTAATTATTCGTTTAATATATACGCAATCATCTCCCCAAAATAATTAATATGGCTTAAACTAAACACAAAAATGCTACTTAGTGGCAAAGTGGAATTTGAGTATTAATATTGCTTAAAGATTAAGTTTGGGGTCAAGAGTCTGCAAGAAAACACTCAAGTGGGTCACAAGGAGTAACGGTGTCAGAATCAAGTGGCGAACTAACAGCTTTCTCGCGGCGTCAACCCTTAAATCGCCGTCAGCAGCCACAAAAAGTTCAAAAAGTGGTAAGGAAGAAAGTTAAAGCTAACAGTCAGCAGCAAACTACAAATGGACAAGAAGGGGCACTAACACGCCCAAAAAATCAAATCAGTCCTTCCTCCCCAATCTCTGGCGCTACACGTAGGGTAAAATCGGGGTTAGTTATGCCAACGGCAGTAAAATCAATACCTAGTGTCAAGGGAAAAATTCCTCCCTTCCGACCGGGTGCTGTGATGGTTAAAACAGTGCGGATGGAAAAGCCAAAAACAGGCAGACGCTCATCGCGAAAAACCCAGTTAAAGCCAATGGCCAAAACCGTATTGTATGTTTTGCGGTTATTGATTGTGGGTATTGGCATGGGTGCAATTGTGGGCACTGTATTGTCAGTATTAGACCCAGCCAATCGCATCAGCACAAATTCGGCGTCGCAATCTAATAGTAATGTTAGTAATGTGGCGCGATCGCAGCCACAACCTACCCAAACTCCCCCAGCCGCAGCTTCGAGTCTATACCTATCTCAAGAAATTACCTCTTTGAAAAATGCCGTGCAAAATTTGGCGGCGACCAACCCAAATCTCACACCTGGAATTTTCTTAGTAGATTTGGATACTGGTAATTATGTAGATATCAATGCTTCTACCAGTTTTCCGGCGGCTAGCACAATTAAATTACCGATTTTGATTGCCTTTTTCCAGGATGTAGACGCGGGGAAAATTCGCCTAGATGATATGCTGACCATGCAACAAGATATGGTCGCTGGCGGTTCAGGAAATCTGCAATACAAACCACCAGGAACTCAGTACGCCGCTTTGGAAGTAGTCACTAAAATGATTACAATCAGCGATAACACGGCGACGAATATGCTGATTGCCCGACTAGGAGGAATAGACGCTTTAAACCAGCGTTTCCGTAGTTGGGGATTGACAACCACAACAATTCGTAATCAACTCCCAGATTTGCAAGGGACAAATACCACTAGTCCCAAAGAACTAGGGAATTTGATGGCGATTGTCAGTCAAGGAAATTTAGTCAGTATGCCATCACGCGATCTCATGCTTGATATCTTGCGTCGCACCCAAAAAGACACTTTGCTGCCAGCAGGTTTGGGAACAGGTGCAAGAGCATACCACAAAACTGGTGATATCGGTACAATGTTGGCAGATACAGGTTTAATTGTGGTTCCAACTGGCAAGCGCTACATAGCCTCTGTAATGGTACAACGTCCTGCAAACGATCCCCGCGCCGAAAAATTGATTAGCTCAATTTCTCGTGCAGCCTACCAAGAGTTTAGCCAGAATGTTGTCACACCAAACACCACTACAAACCCTGTACCCACAAATGGTTATCAGCCCCAGGTTGCGAATCCTGCTTTACCTAACGCTACAACAGGCACTGCGCCCATGAGCATTTATCAGCCTCCTGTTGCCACTCCTGTACCTAACGGTATGGGAAATACAATACCCACAAACGGTTATCAGCCCCAAGTTGCGAATCCTCAATATTATCCTCAAAGATAATTTGTAATTCGTAATACTTTTTAAAAAAGTGAAACTATTAAGATTTGATGATATGATTAGGGTCTAAATTACCATTCAAATCTTAAGAGTTCCAATTCTTAATAGCTAGTTTTCCACACCAAACGCAATTTATTTTGAATATTTATAGTCAATTGAATTGTTCTAACAATGTCTCAACACTAGCATTACGATCCAAAAAAGAAAATAAATGCCAGTAGCGCAATTTTCCTTCTTTATCTAATACAAACTGTGCTGGTAAAGGCGCTCCTAGTGCTTGTCCTACTTGATATGTACGAAATACTCGACAACTAGGATCGCTCAAAAGTGGCATTTTTACGCCTAAATCCTTCACAACTATTTGACTCTGCCTTTCATCGGTACTAGTTATCATTAAAACTTCTATACCGCGATTTTTGAATTGCTCGTAGTTTTTATTCAAGGCTTTGATGTGAGGAAAACAAAGAGGGCAATATTGGTTTTCGGTAAAGATGCGAGTAAAGGCGAGTAACACTGGTTGTTTGCCTTTATAATCAGACAGCTTTACTAAAGTTCCGTTGGTAATATCTGGCAGTTGAAAGTCTGGTGTTCCTACTCCCAATCTAAGTTGATTGCTAGCTGGAACTGGTAAAAAATTTCGGAAGAATCGCTCATTTAATAAGCCACTAAAGTCAGTTGAAGTTAACATATTTTTAGCCTTGATTATTTAAATACTATTTTATAAAAAACCACAGATATTGACTGAGGTTGACATTATTGTTTAATGTGTATCTCTGTTTATCTGTGGTTTTCATTGATTTTGCTTTCAACTCTAAAAGGCTGGATTAGAGTTTTTTAGCTAGCGAAATTTAGACAGCAGAGAAGTAGACTTTAGACTTCACTGGGTCAGGATTCATGGTCTTGTCACCAGGTTGCCAACCAGCTGGGCAAACTTCGTCAGGGTGAGACTGAACATACTGAATTGCTTGTAATGTCCGCAGGGTTTCATCAACGCTACGACCAAAAGCTAGATTGTTAATGGTGGCGTGCTGTATGATACCATCTTTATCGATGATGAACAGACCACGCAAGGCTATGCCTGCTGCTGGGTCAAGAACGTTGTAAGCAGCGCTGATCTCTTTCTTGATGTCGGAGACTAGAGGATAATTCAGGTCGCCGACGCCACCAGACTTACGATCTGTTTGAATCCAAGCGAGGTGAGAGAACTCACTGTCAACGGAAGCCCCAAGGACTTCAGTATTGATTTTCTTGAATTCTTCGTAGCGATCGCTAAATGCTGTAATTTCAGTAGGACAAACAAAGGTAAAGTCTAGTGGGTAGAAAAACAGGATGACATACTTACCGCGATAATCGGAAAGTTTGATTGTCTTAAATTCCTGATCTACCACAGCTGTTGCTGTGAAATCGGGAGCTTGTTGACCAACGCGGAGGCTTCCTTCGGTTCCGTAAGTAAGGGACATTAACCTAATTCTCCTTTATCGGTTTAGTAGCGTTGGAATTTGGGTCAAGTAAAATTTACCCATCCACGCTCTCACAGTTTAATTACGATCTGTTACGACTATATCATACTCATAACGATTTTGAGTAGCAAATGTCTGATTTAGATACAAGAGAATGGTTGCTTACCAACGGCTTAGGAAGTTTTGCCAGCGGTACAATTTCTGATGTCCGCACGCGCACATATCATGGTTGGCTGTTTGCTGCAACAAACCCACCTTCTGGAAGGACTCTGCTGCTTTCGCACCTAGAAGCTAGCTTGGAAATATTAGGGAGCGTTGTGGCACTAGGGACAAATGTTTGGGGTAACGGTCAGATTGAGCGAACAGGCTACGAACAGCTACGCTGTTTTGATATTAACCCAGTTCCCAAATGGACTTGGGGTCAAGATAACTGGCAATTAACTAGACAATTGGTGATGCCCTATGGTTTGGTGGGGACTGGAGGCTGGGGAGCTGGGGAGCAGGGGAGCTGGGGAGAAGTTGCAGAAAGTTTTTCCCCCCTGCCCCTGTGTCCCTCTGGTCCTCTGCCTCTTATGTCCAATGCCCAATTTTGCCATCGAATTTTAATTCAGTATCGCTATGAAGGAACTGAAACAGCGATTTTACGATTGCGACTGTTGATAGCAGAACGTGACTTTCATCACCAGCAGATTGCTAGTCAAGAATTACAGTTTTCACAATTGCTAGGGGAACAGCAAGTCTGTTTACAAGCAATCAATTCTGGGCGCTTCGGCATACCTTGGCACTTGCGTTGGACACAAGGAAATTATCAACCAGATGCAGTTTGGTATTGGGATTATAGATTATCTGAGGAGACAAAACGGGGATTAGGCGACAAGGAAGACCTCCACAGTCCTGGTTATTTGATAGTCACACTTCAACCAGGAGATACGGTAACTTTAGAAGCACGAGTAGGTTTTCCCGACTCAGTGCCAGGTGTTCTCTCCGTCAAAACCTTCACAGAAGCTGTGGAGGCAGAGCAAGAAAGGCTCTCACAGATTTTTGGATGGAGAGAGGGTAGAGAGGCAGGGGAGCAGGGGGGCAGCACTTCGGCTACGCTCAGTGACCGAGGGGCAGAGGAGCAGGGAAGCAGGGGAGACTTGGGGGACAAGGAGGAATTATTGAAAATCTCTCCCAAATCTCCCCCTTCTTTCTTGTCTCCTTTGTCTCTTCTCCATGCCCAATGCCCAATGCCCAATGCCCAATTCCCAATCTGGCAACAACTACTCAAAGCAAGCGATCGCTTTATCGTTTATCGAGCCTCAATTGCTGGCCCTACGGTTATTGCTGGTTATCACTGGTTTAATGACTGGGGACGCGATACATTAATCGCTTTACCAGGGTTGGCATTAGTTCCACAGCGTTTTGACCTTGCAAAAGGAGTATTGCGAACTTTTGGCCATTATTGTCGCCACGGTTTGATTGCGAATGCATTTCCCGATTTCAATGGCGAACCAATTTATAACAGTATCGATGCGGCATTGTGGTGGATTGAAACTTTAGGACTTTATTTAGAAGCTACCCAAGACTGGGATTTTTTGGCAGAGCAATTCCCTGTAGTACAGCAAATCTATAAAGCGTTTGTCGGTGGTACACATTTCAATATCCAGGTGGATGCTACCGATGGGCTAGTTAGTTGGGATGCTCCTGGTGTAGCTCTCACCTGGATGGATGTGATAATTGGGACACACCCTGTCACACCCCGTTATGGGAAGCCAGTGGAAATCAATGCGCTGTGGTATTCTGCTTTATGTTGGCTGAATCAGTGGGCAGAGCGCTTGAGCCAAATGGAGTATGGCTCACCAGTGCGTCTTACTAAGCAAGCACAGCGTTATGCTAACCAAGCACAACACGTGAAAACCTCACTGCAAAAATTCTGGAATCCTCAGCTAGGTTATCTCTACGATACTATTGAGCCAGACGATCGCCGGAATTTTCAAATTCGTCCGAATGCCGTTTTGGCGCTGTCGTTACACCATTGTGGGTTTTCCGAACAGCAAGGGTGTCAGATATTAGATTTGGCAACTACCAGCTTGCTCACTCCTTATGGTCTTCGCAGTCTCGATCCAGGAGATCCAGAATATAAAGGAAAATATGAGGGCGATCAACAACAACGCGATCGCGCTTATCATCAAGGCACTGTTTGGACTTGGCTAATAGGGCCGTATATTCGGGCTTGGCAACGTTTTTATCCACAACAATCGTTGCCTTTTGATTGGCAACCCTTGCTAGATCACTTTTTCCTTGATGCTTGTCTTGGTTCTATTTCTGAGATTTTTGATGGCGATTCACCTCACACACCCAGAGGAGCGATCGCTCAAGCTTGGTCAGTTGCCGAAATAATCCGCTACATTAAATAGTTGTAGGGATACAGATGGTCTTGGATAATTATTCTTGATTAATATACATTCACAAATTAATGTTGCTAATTTTAACCTATAAAACCCTTACTATACAAGCTTTTTATTAATTTATCTAATTCTCAAAAAGTGACTATAGATTTTCGATGATTTCACAAATTGAGGCTGCAAAACCAAAAATATTTATTTTCTTCTCTGAGAAAATATTTTATAAGAAAACTTCGTGAATTAGATGTAGTATTATTATATAGTAGCAATGTAGTTAAGGCTTAATTTAGATACTCTACAGGATGTATAATTGATAGTCCAATTACTATTAATCGCATCCAATTTTAGATTTCTTTATTATGAAACAGATCATATTTTTAATATTAAATAAGCCTAAAGAAGTATAGATATAAATTGAAAAATCAATTAATAAAATAAAGTACAAAAAATAAAGTTCACCTAGAAAGAATTGTAACCAAAGTGACTCAACTTAATAACAACACTAACCTTCAAGAGGCATCAGATTTAGGGACTTCCATTGCTCTGGCTACTACTACAGATAAATGGCAAGTATTGTCGTACAAAGCTCCAATCCTACCTATACATGCCGCTCTACTTCGTACTGGTAAAATATTCTTTTTCTGTGGCTCAGGTAACGATCCCAATCGGTTAAATACTCCCTATGACAGTGTGGTCTGGGATATAAACAAGGGAACCTTTTCCCGTCAAGCGCCTCCATTGGATAGTAACAATCAACCTATGGATCTTTTTTGCGCTGGTCACTCCTTCCGGCCTGATGGTCTGTTATTGGTTGCAGGTGGAACTTTGCGTTATGACCCATTTTATGGTTCACCCTATGCTCTGATGTTTGATCCCATTGCTGAGAAATGGGTCAAGATCCTATCAATGAATAATGGTCGCTGGTATCCTACTGTGTTAACACTAGGCAGCGGTCGAGTCTTAGCAGTGTCTGGGCCGGATAAAGATGGCAAGCTCAATAGACAACCAGAAATTTATTCTGCTTTCTTTCCAAATGGTTGGAACGCTTTTCCAACAACTAGTGCTTTACCACCATACGCACATCTGTTTCTACTAAGTAGTGGAAAAGTTTTTTATTCAGGTGCTCAGATGGGTGGCACTGGAGTGACACCAAGGATATTAACCCTGCCAGAGACATTTACACAATCCATTACAGAAACAGTGGTGACAGGGCTGCAAGACATAGCTTTTGGCGATCAAGCTGCCAGTCTTCTTTTACCACCTGCACAAGATCAAAAGGTGATGATTCTCGGTGGGGGTAGTGGTAAAACAGCAACAAAGAGAGTAAATATTGTCGATTTAAAAGCTAGTAATCCAACTTACGTAGCAGCAAAGCCTTTAAACTATGCCCGGATGCATCACAGCGCAGTTTTGTTGCCCGATCGCACAGTGTTTGTTTGCAATGGTAGCAAAATGAATGAGGACACAACACAAGCAATGCTGCCAGCAGAAATCTACAATCCAGCGACAAATACCTGGACAGTAGTAGCTAAACAAACTGTCCCCCGCGTATATCACTCGGTGGCCTTACTGCTACCAGATGGTAGGGTCGTAGCAGCTGGAGGGAACCCTCAACGGACGGTTAATGAACTGCGATTAGAAATCTACAGTCCTGCGTATATGTCGCGATCGCGTCCCGTTATTCGGAGCGCTCCTCAAACAGTGACCTACGGGCAGCAATTTACGATTCAAACACCCCAAGCTGCAAATATTAAATGGGTTAGTTTTATTAGACCAATGGCAACTACCCATTCTTGCGATACAGAACAAAGGTTAGTCGATGCACCCATTATTTCTAGAAACGCTACTTCTCTTAAGGTCACGGTCATAAACAATCGAAATATCGCACCCCCAGGCTGGTACATGCTTTTTATTAGTGACAACAATGGAACACCCTCAGTAGCAACCTGGACGCAAATATATTAGCCTTATCTGTTTATGTTCGCATTGCTACCTAATAAAAGTCATTAATTCTAGGAAGGAAAATATGAATTACAAGCTATCACGTCGACGGTTTGGACAATTGGCACTTGCTGGAACTGTAGTATCTGGACTTAGTTATCTAACCAAGAAAGCCTTGGCAGAAACACCAACTGTAAATATTGTCGGTATAGGTTCTAGCCCGATTGTTACTATTGACCAAACGGCTATTACAGAGGTAAACACCACTGAATTAGTAGAGAACACTGCCCTAAACAGTGTAAGCACAGATATTAAGCCTGTAGGACTAGTTTTGCAATCCTTAATGACAGGCAAGGCTCAGGTACTTACGGATAAAAGTACACCTCTATTAGAGCCTAATGAGATATTGAGTGGTTTTACCTCTTTAAGCGATGGCACACTCGTTGTAGCCATTACTCCGGTTGCGCTTAGTCGAAGACAGGCGACACCTACTCGCATTACATTTTTGGGTACGCCTGTAAGAACTTTGATAGTCTCAGGACTGAAACCAAATCAACAGCTTGGGAGCTTGCTAGGTACTAATGATGGGCGACTCATTGGTCTAGTAGGTAAGAAGAACGGTACACCACCGATCAGATTGGTAGATATTAACCTTCAAACAGGAGAGATCAGTTCTATTAGTAAGGTTAAATTCCTGGACGATGAGCGGATCAGCAATCTAGCTGAGTCCCCAGATGGAATACTTTATAGCTCTGTAGTTGGTGCGTATGGTGAGACAACTCTGGTGCAGCTAGATCCAAATCAAAAAAAGCCCATCAGACTAGGACAATTGAAAGTTAATGGTCAAGCATGGAATAATGGCTTACAAAGCTTAGTGTGCTCTACAACAGGTCAACTCCTCGCCTTTGGAGCGATGAGATATGAGACACCTAATGCTGTATTTATTGTTGATAAGAACAGCGGAAATATGACTCGGTTACAAGACTTTGATACTGCTCAGATTACGCGTACTCGTGCTTAGAAACCTCAGTTCGGGAAAAGTCAGGTTTATTCACCTCTAGCTAGTTGAAACGATACAAGCACGTTAATATATCCCAAAATCAAGCAACGGTGTAATGAGGGTTTCAGCTTATCCCGAACTCAGGTTACTTAATTGGTACTGGGCAATTAAAACCATCTAGTAGACCGAAGCGCAAAAAGGGCAGAATCTTTATCTGCCCTTTAGACGTTAAAATTTAATTTTTGATCTTAAAGCTTAGTAGCGCGATCTATTGTATCCACCGCCACCGCCGCCGCGACGATCGCCACCACCAAAAGAACCACCTCTATCTTCCTTTGGTTTCGCTTTATTCACTTTGAGATCGCGTCCCATCCATTCAGCTCCATCAAGAGCATCAATAGCAGCTGTTTCTTCAGCTTCTGTGCCCATCTCTACAAAAGCAAAGCCTCGTGGACGACCTGTTTCACGGTCAGTAGGTAACTGAACCCGCTTTACAGTACCGTGTTCGGCAAACACAGAATTGAGGTCTTCTTGTGTGACCTGGTAGGATAGATTACCTACATAAATTGACATGCATTATCTCCAAAATCATAGGTGTGTAGAGATTTAGATTTCGGAGGCAAGTTTGTTAAGACCAAAAGGAAAAAGCCTGTCAATACTAAAAACAAAGAATGTAACCGAATTTTATTCTCACTTGATTACCTTAGCATATCATTAAGTTCTTACCCACCGCAACCAAGATTGGGGGTTGGAGATTGGGCACAACAGACAGAGGGGCAAAGGGGCACAAAGCAAAAACTGACTGCAACTTCTCCCCCAAAAACCAGTCTGCTCATAATATTGATTAGCAATTGATTAGCAGAAATTCCCCAAATAATTGCAAAATAAATGCATAGGACTTACGCAAGTGTCACAAAAAAATCGGATTTGTAGTTTGTAGTAAGCGGCTCTAGCCCTTATTTTGAGTACTTTAGTCCTCTCTGCGAGACGCTTTGCGTAGCTTGCTTCCCCAAAGGGGTACACTACGAACTGAAAATAATATGCCAGTTGCGTAAGTCCTGATGCAGTTCGTCATTGTTACTAATTGGAAATGCCGACTACACTTGCTGACGCACAAAACTTACTTTCTGACCTGATCGCCCGCTACTCTAAGCGTGTAGATTATCTGATGATTCGCCTTGAAGAAGCAGAAGGGACTGATATCTTGTTGCGTGGCGACAAGGTAGAAACTCTCAGTGAAGGCATCTCCATTGGTGGACATATTCGCGCTTGTTATAAAGGCGGATGGGGGTTGAGCTGTTTTAACCAACTGGCAACAATCGAAGATCGTATAGAAGAAGCGATCGCAGCTGCGCGGATGGTTGGTAATGAAGAAACTTTACTTGCACCCATTGACCCAGTGCAAGCAGTATGCATTCTACCCCTAAAAGGTACTGACCCCCGAAATATCCCACTCTCGCAGAAAAAACAATTGTGCGATCGCTATGCCCAATTGCTTAAAAGCGTCGATCGCCGAATTACCACTACCTCGGTGCGTTACGGTGATAGCGCCCAAAAAGTAATCATTGCTACTTCCGAAGGTACTTCGATCGAGCAATCTTGGGTGGATATGGAAATGCGCTTTGCCGCCACCGCCAGAAATGGCGAAACCGTACAAACGGGACGGGAAACTACTGGCTCTCGCAAAGCTTACGAAGATTTAACTAGTTTGGATGAACAGGTAAAAGATGCTGCTCAAAGAGCGATCGCCGCTTTATCTCTACCACCGGTCAAAGGCAATACTTACACTGTAGTCATCGACCCAATTCTCACGGGTTTATTTGTCCACGAAGCCTTCGGACATCTTTCTGAAGCTGATATGGCCTACGAAAACCCCGATCTGCTGGAAGTGATGACCATCGGACGGCGGTTTGGCCCAGAAGAACTGCAAATTTTTGATGGTGCGGCTCCAGAGGGACATCGCGGTAGCTATTTTTACGACGATGAAGGCACACCAGCTACTACTACTCAACTAATTAAAGATGGAGTTTTAGTGGGACGTTTACATTCTCGTGAAACTGCTGGCAAATTGGACGAAGCGCCTACGGGTAACGCCCGCTGTCTCAACTATCATTTTACTCCCATTGTGCGGATGACAAATACCTGGATTGAACGGGGTAAAACACCAGTTGCAGACTTATTTACCGATATCAAAGAAGGAGTTTATGCCCGTAATTGGTTGGGTGGGATGACGAATGGGGAAATGTTCACCTTTAGCGCTGGGGAAGCATGGATGATTAGGAACGGCAAAATTGCTGAACCTGTCCGGGATGTGACGCTTTCGGGAAATGTATTCCAAACTTTAGCGGATATTGAGGCACTTGGTGATGATTTTTATTGGGATGAATCTGGCGGTTGTGGTAAGGGAGGGCAAAATGGCTTGTCAGTGGGTTGTGGTGGCCCTAGCCTCCGAATTCGAGATGTAGTGGTTGGTGGGGAAACATGAACTATCTGCTTCAGTCGTAAGAATCATAATCTGCAAAAGAATAGGAATTGGTTTTGCCATAACCTTTAGCAGACGAACTCCACAATTGAGTATAGCGATCGCTTTGCACTAATGTTTAACGTGAGTTCGACGGATAGAAAAGCCCGAAAAGCCTGGTAGATATAAATTTG
>NZ_JAVRCK010000104.1:0-29056 GCF_034530815.1 Nostoc sp. DedSLP03 | reverse complement strand
GGCATTGAGCCGAGATAGCTACATATTCGGAAATTAAGGCTGGAAACGATTATCCTGTTTAGGTTTGGTTATTTGCTACTTCTTTGTACTTAACACCGCTATAGACAACGAAAAATCAAGCCTTTTCAGCCACTATTTCCGTTTTCGTTCTTATCTCGGCTCTATGCCCAGTAGAGTAGATGCTACTAACTACTGAGCTAGTTGATTCGGAGCAATCAGCAACTCAAATTCTCCGTTGGTATACGTATCGCTGGCGGGTTGAGGAGTATCATAAAATTCTCAAATCAGGTTGCCAAGCCGAAAGCTATCGTATGTCTGGTGAAAGTATGTCAACGATGCTGGGATTCTTAACTGTAATTGCCGTGCAGCTATTACGAATGACGTATTTGCATGGTAACTGCCCACACCTTGATGCTAGTGTGGTGTTAACAAAAGTACAAATGGATGTACTGATAGCTAGTAGCCCACCTAAACTGAAAAAAGATATCAAATTTACTGTTGATTGGGCTATTGGCGCTATCGCTCGCTTGGGAGGATACTTAGAACACAGGAAAAACAGCGCCATCGGTATACAAGTTTTATGGAGAGGTTGGTTGGAGCTAGAAACCTTGTGCCAAGGTTGGCTATTACACCAAAATCTTAAATAATGTGTTTCAAACGGTAAAACCAACCTGATTTAATTAGAAAATAATTCGCGTCTAATATCCGCGAACCAATTCCTCTTTTCCACATCCCGTGAAAAGTCAGTATGGCAGATAACTTATCACCAATGGATGGCTATAATGACTTTTTACGAGAGTTAAAAGAACGCATACGCAACGCCCAAGTAAGAGCAGTTTTGTCTGTTAACAGTAAGTTAGTGTTACTTTATTGGCAAATCGGGCGCGAAATTCTCATCAGACAGCAGCAGCACGGATGCTCATTTCACCCCAATCAATAGGTTATTTTGTTTGCGAAGCCAACTTAAAATCTTAAGCATTACTCTTTGATTGAGATGAATATTATTATGATTAGTCTCACTATAATCCGCATAAGAATTACAGTGCTTATATCTTTCAAGAGTACACGTTTCTATAAATAGAGGCATATTCACGCTACTCTCAGTTACAATTCCATCATTTTCTTCGTTTCCAATCAGTTTCTGAATTATGTCATTAGTAACTTTATTCTTGAACTCACTTTTATAAAAATCGAGGAATTTTTTTCCACCAGATACAGATAAAATTGATGGGAGTTCACAAGCTTGACACCAATCACTATTCAATATGTCAATAATAGATTGATTTTCATTTTCATCAATTTTACAAAGTTCTTTCGTGGCAATACATCCAGCTACGCTTAGTTTTGGAAATGCTCCAGATAACATTTCTCCAGCATCTATCAAATATTTTATGAAATCTTTCTTGTTTTGGAAGACTCCATTATTGGGTGTACCTAACATAACTATGCCACGTACAAATTTCTTTGCATCATTGTCTATAGTAAATCCTCTAGCTACAAGCCCGCCCATGCTATGTGCGATAAGGAATACTTTTTTACGACTTATTTCTCCTCTGGTAAGTTTATCATAACTTTTAAGAATATCTTTTAAAGTATTTACAGCGGCTAATATGCCACGAGGAGAATTATAATTAAAGAAGAAAACTTGATAACCTTCACGCTCAAGAAAAGGTGCTAATTCTTCACCCATGTAATCTCCGTGACTTGTAAAGCCATGTATTAAAATTACAAGCTGTTTATCATTTAAAAAATCTTGAGTCTTTGCCTTTGGGTAAGGTTTATTTTTCTCTTCAAAGGTTATAAGTTCATCTCCTCTCTCTCTTATCTGTTGTATTTTGTCTTCGTACATATTATTGATTCTCCCTACAGTCAACAGCAAATAGAATAACCTGGGTTGAAAAAGATGGAATATTTTCAGTGGGTAGCTCTTGTTCATCAGGGTCTAGAAGAACAAGAATATCTTCAATGACCACTTCTAAAGATTCATTGACTAATGAAAGATTTGTAACTATTGAACGTACTGCTTTACTTGGATAAAATCCCATAATGGCAATGTACGGTAAACTGTCTTGTCTTTCATCTGGTGACAACGTTAAATCAAGGTTAATAACTATAGGCTCTGCTTTCTCAATATTTATCTCAATGAAAGATTCAACATTAGGAGCAGCCTTAAATGTTTTAGATATTGGTTTATAGTTTGAGCAAATACGAAATGACCAATCATCTTCATCTTGCAGTTTATTCAATTCTTGTATCTTTAAATCTAAATTTTGGATGAGAGTTAAATTTTTAAGAGAATCACTATCCCACAGCCAAGTTAATAATTTTGCTCCTGCAAGTAGAATAGGTGCAATAGCTGGAAGAGCCTTGGTTGCTGTAGCTGCTCCAGTAGCCACCTTTACAACTTTTTCAAACTCAGGACTCCCCTCTATTCTTTCTCTTACCTGTGGTTTATGTCTTTCATCAAGTAAAATCGGTTCTGCTTCTGAACTAGACGAGACTTCTTGACTATTAGTATCTTGTGGTATTACACGTGGTGCAGTTCCTAAAACTATTGACGGTAAGGCTTGGTCTGAAATTCTCTTAAGAACTGTTGTGTAAAGTTCATTCAGCCAAGGTTTATCGTCAGGTGTTAGCAAAGGTTTACGTCCTTTTGGGTTATTAGCCACTGCAACAGAAGGTATCTGTTGAGCAATGTCAGTATTTATATATCTTGCAATTTCTTCTTGAATCAGCTTTGTTCTTTCAGTGAGATAGTTGTTGTAATCCTTGCGGTCAACTTTATCAGCATAAGTGAACACAATAATAGCTTTTTGCCAACCTTGTTCACCAAATGCTGATGAGATAGCTTTAATGGTATTTTTTTCATCATCTCTAACTCGGCTTTCTCCTAATATAGTGATAAACCACATACTATCAGATTCTGGAACTGCTGACTTTATAAAACTTATGTACTCTTGATCTTTTTCATTATTATCAGCTAACCCAGGTGTATCGAAAACAGTATAAGGAAGAATACCTTCAATCTTAGATTTGTACTCTTCTATGCTCTTTGTAACTGGTCGAAATTTTCCAACTTCAGCCACCTTTTCTCCCATAAGTGTGTTGATAGTACTTGACTTACCAACACCTGTTCGTCCAACTAAAAGAAATGTAAAATTTCTTGTACTAGCTTTATCTAACAATAATTTGACTTCAGGAATTAGTTGTTTTGGTTCTTCAAAACTTCGCTCTTTTAACTGTGTCATTTTTCCCTATAAGTAGCAGTAGATGAATTTATTAAGCGTCTTATTAACTTATAACGAACGTATTCACATTAATTCATTTAACGCCTACGCCACCAGCTGATGAATAAACTTGTTGCTGCACCTATAGCTCCACCAACAACAATTCCTGGTAGTCCAAAAACGCTTCCTCCTCTGAATCCTACTATTGCACCAGCAGTCACAAAGGCTGTAATTCCTGCAAAATCATTACTTTTCTCTAATTTTTCTTGTATCTCTTGTTGCTGCTTTTTATTAAGGAAAATCGGTTCTGCTTCTGAACTAGACGAGACTTCTTGACTATTAGTATCTTGTGGTATGACACGTGATGCAGTTGCTAAAACTATTGACGGTAAGGCTCGGTCTGAAATTCTCTTAATAACTGTTGTGTAGAGTTCATTCAGCCAAGGTTTATCGTCAGGTGTTGGCAAAGGTTTACGTCCTCTTGGGTTATTAGCCACTGCAACAGAAGGTATCTGTTGAGCGATGTCAGTATTTTTTATAGAAATTGCAATTTCTTCTTGAATTAGCTTCGTTCTTTCAAGAAAATATTCGTTGTACTCGTCGGCGTCAACTTTATCAGCATAAGTGAATACAATTACGGCTTTTTCCCAAGCTTGCTTACCAAATGCTGATGAGATAGTGTTAATGGTTTTTCTTTCATCATCTCTAACTCGGTTTTCTCCTAATATAGTGACAAACCATATGCTATCAGGTTCTGGAATTGCTGATTTTATAGAATTTATGTACTCTTGTTCATTTTCACTAGTATCAGCTAAACCAGGTGTATCGACGACTGTATAAGGAATACCTTCAATCTTAGATTTGTACTCTTCTATACTCTTTGTAACTGGTCGAAATTTTCCAACTTCAGCTAACTTTTGTCCCATAAGTGTATTGATAGTACTTGACTTACCAACACCTGTTCGTCCAACTAAAAGGAATGTAAGATTTCTTTTACGAGCTTCATTAAACAAGTATTGGACTTTAGCAATTAATTGTTTTAATTCTTCAGAAGTTGGCTGATTATCTTGTATCATTTTTAACCTGTTAATAGCAAAAGATGAAGTTGTTAAGTAGCTACAAGTTTAGAAATGTTGATTCCCTAAGAAATACCATTTAAAAATTTGAAATTTAGTTCAAGGCATACTATACTTGTTCGCGCTTGCCCTCTTCTAGCGCCTTCTGGATGGCTTGGCAACAAAATTCGCCTAGTGATTAGAGTCAATGGGCGGTATTACCTGCCGCACCTCTCTGTTCAATCTGGGCGTGCAAGTAGGGAGGTAGCCAGCGAGTTACCAGTATTGGCACTTTTCCAATTGCAGGTTTTTGGTTATATCTCGGCTCGATACCCTACTGGCACTCCTATTGTCTGTAAAAAACTAAGCAATGCTAAAGAAGTAGTCATCAGACCTACAACTGCCGTAATCAAACCGAGTGCTGTAGTCCAAAAGTCCTTATTATCGCTCATTTGATAACCTCCTTTTAGCTGGTTTATTGTAAATACAAATATGTTAGAACATATTCGGCATTGAGCCGAGATAGCTACATATTCGGAAATTAAGGCTGGAAACGATTATCCTGTTTAGGTTTGGTTATTTGCTACTTCTTTGTACTTAACACCGCTATAGACAACGAAAAATCAAGCCTTTTCAGCCACTATTTCCGTTTTCGTTCTTATCTCGGCTCTATGCCTAAATGTCTTGAGTTTGCAGCGTACAGCATTCACGAATTCGGCAAGCGGTAAAGAGACAGATACCAAACAAAGTACGTGAACGGTCATTTGTTAATTCCACAGCAAAAATTTGCTGTATCTCTTGCTGTGTTAGAATTCTAGCCCGTCCATGCCTATTTACTTTCATCAGTAGACTGTTGATCTGCGATCCATAGCCTACAGCGATTTGATACCAAATTTTAGAGTTTCAAGAATGTTTTCTTAGTGTCATTTAGTAATACTCAATTAGTCCCAAAGATCGAGTTAGCAACGATCGCTAACTGGGCGCGATTCCTGCAATCGAGGCGACTTAGCAAATGCGTTACATGAGTCTTGACAGTGCCTTCAGTAACCACTAACTGCTCTGCAATTTCTCGATTTGTAGCTCCACTGGCAATCCACTGCAAGACCTGCTGCTCCCGCTTCGTCAGCTTCTCCAATTCTGTCGAAGCGGTTGGTTTAGTAATGCCCAAAGGATTCTTCATCAGTTTTTCTAACAGCCCTGGAGCCAACTGAGCATAGCCCTGACACGCCAGCCGAATTGCTAGCACTAACTCGTCTGCGGGCATATCTTTCAGCAGATAGCCTTTCGCACCAGCCCGGATCGACTCGGCAATATACTGGTCATCGTCAAACGTGCTGAGTACCAGCACTTTCACATTGGGAAATCGTTCGCAAATGATTCGTGTTGCAGCTCTGCCATCCATCAATGGCATTCGCACATCCATTAGCACCAAATCAGGCTGGAGGACTGCCACCTGCTCTATCGCCATCTCACCATTGCTACCAATCCCCACTACTTGCAAATCTGGCTGCAACTCCAGCATTGTTTTCAGTCCTTGGCAAATCAGGCTTTGATCGTCCACAATCAACACACGAATCATAAATCAACTAGCTAGACGACACTTCTGGCACAGTAATTGTCAAAGGTACTTCCACCCCAATTCGACAGCCCTTTCCTAGTTCTGTCTCCAGGGTGAATGTGCCCCCCAGTGCAGCGATTCGCTCCTGCATACCTTGCAGTCCAAATCCTGTCCCAATGGAGCTACCCCGATCAAACCCACATCCATTGTCTACAACACTCAGCCGGACGATTTCGGATGTTGTCTCAATTTCTACTGTCACTGCTGTTGCCTGAGCATACTTGTAAATATTGGTCAGCGCCTCTTGAACAATTCGGTATAGTGCGTTCACGATCGCAGCAGACACTGCTATATTACCTATTCCTGCTGTTTGTCCTATTATGTGCATTTGCGTTTCAATACCACTTCCTTGGCGAAAATCATCTACTACAGCAGCGATCGTCTCACTCAAAGACTGCTCTGCTCGATTTTCTTCGCGTAATGACTGCACCGATTTTCGCACTTCTTGCATGGCAGTCACACCCAACCGTCGAGCCTGCTGTAAAAAGAGTTCTGCCCGGTCTGGCTGCTGTTGCCAGAGCATCACTGCCGTTTGTAGCTGCACATTCAACGCTGTCAGCACGTGTCCTAAAGAATCATGAATATCCCGAGCAATCCGATTCCGCTCCAGTGCAGTTGCCAACTCTTCTGCTTGAAAGGCATACTGCCGAAGTTGCTGATGTGCTCTCGCCAGATTGTCTTGCGCCTGGCGTTCAGACAACAGTGTATTGACCAACATTAGCACTAGGAACAGCCCCAACCCAAACATCAATGTTTCGGCAACCAGATGCATCCAAAACTGCTCTTCCAGTCTGGGCACGAGCGTTGTCATGTTATGCACGTAGATGGTCTGATGCGTCAAAAACAACACTAGCGACAGCCCTCCAACTACCCAGCGTCCGATCGTGCCGAACAAGAAGCAACTCCGAATAAAAACAATCAGGTACAGCGTCGGCAAAATGTGGAGATATCCCAATGTTGTTCCATAGAAAATTAAACCAATTTGGGCAGATGTATAGAGGATTTTGACGGGCGATTTGTCCGTTGGTAGCACCCACCCCATGACGCAAAACAACACCAATATGGAAATATGCTGGAGGGGCAACCGTCGTCCAGCAATCGCTTCTAATACGGCTAAGGAACCGCAGCTTGCCAGCATCACCCACTCGGTATACATCAGAAAGGGGAATGGATTGGGCTGAAATTTGAGCAAAGATAGCATAAAATAATCGCCACACAATAATTTTATTCAAAAATACTGTCAATAGTTTCAAATTACCATGCACCTTTCGCTGATATCTGGCAACGATTTCAACGAAAGTCCTCGTTGGGCTAGGACTTTCGTTGAGCTAAAATACAAGACGTTCTTCAGATGTTTTTTGTAAGGGAGAATATCTAAGATGTAGAAAGCAATCAACTAAACAGTTTTGAACCTGGTTTTTGATTATTTCACTCGCACGAGAATTCAAATTGCGTCGCATTTGGACTACGCAGAATTAACTCGTCGATCCGACCTTGTTTAAGAACAACTTAGATTACATTTACAAAAGGAGCTTGTCCAAACTAAAAATCATAGTTGGAGCGTTGTATTCCCTAGCAATACTAAATGCTAGTTGATGCGCCAGAGAACTCTTGCCCATACCTGGACGAGCGCCAACAATAATCAGTTCGCCTGGGTGGAATCCACCGCCAGTAAGTGCATCCAAATCATAAAATCCAGTAGCGATACCAGGCTCTTGCTCTCCTTGAAATATACGCTCTATCTCGGCAAAATTTATAACGCTAATATCCCTATTCATTCGCACTGATTTGTCGGTTTGGGTTTCATGGCGAAGAGAAAATATTTTCTCTTCGGCTGCATCTAAAGTAGTTACCTCATGAACAAAATCAATTCCATAACTTACCTCTATGAAATCTCTCACCCCAGAAATAATTCGAGCTATAACCCCAATGTTTATAGCAACTATTGGAGCAGTCATTGCTGTTGCTGTTATAGTCTCGCCAAACGGAAACAATGCAGCCCAATTCTCTGCGGGGCTTGGACTTGCAGGAACAGCGATCGCTGGTGCTGCTGGTCTTGCTCAAAGTAGCAAAAATGAGCCGGACTTTTCAGTGAGCAAGCAGGGAGACAACTTGAAAGTTGAAACCCCAAGCTCTGAACCAGCGGATGGACACTAAGAAAGTAAAGATGAGAGTCTGGAACGCAATTCTATTTATTTTTTGAGCCATTTATTACAAGAACAAATGGCTCAAAAAATGGATTATATCTGAGGAAACTTATTAAGAGTATTATCGACCAAACACCTTATTGTGGTGTGATTACAAACACCTTTAATCCTCACATTGCTAGAGAAAATGGTGTTGAAAAAAATTATTGGCGCAGTACATGGACATGAAAGAGGAGTATTGATAGCAAATCAAAATTTCTCAACTGTTTTTTATTATCTCCTTTTGAATTATTGCCAAAAGTAAAGGAATAGATATGACTTTTATAACCCACATCAAATCAGCTTTTTCGGAACCACAAAAGCTGACTCTTAAAATGGCACTTACATTGCTGTCCGTTTCATCACCCTTGCTTTTGAATAACACTAGTTGGGCGCAAATTCCAGGACGTACAAAGGTGTTCAACCAGAGTCAGCAGCTACAAAAGAAAAGTGTTCAAAGCAATTTAGATAATATTAATGCTGCTTTAACGCAATATACTTCCAAAAATACTACCCTTGACGAGAAACGCAAAGTGATTGATGTTTTTAAACAGAATTTAAAAAATCCAGATAAACAGGTGCGTATAGCTGCGACGAATGCTTTGAGTGCGATCGGTACAGGCGCTGATGACGCTTTGGAGGATTTGAAAAATCTCCTCAAAACGGAGCAAAATAGGGATGTATTGATCAGTGTTATTCTGGCAATTCAATCTATTGACGCAAAACCTGCTATTTTGGAATTGACTAACATATTCAAAGATGAGAATCAAGATTTACAGGTGCGTTCGATGGCAGCTGGAGCGTTAGAAAAGACTACTCTGGATACGAAACAAGCCAAAGAATTAATTCCTTTGCTGCTTAAGTCATTAAAAAACCAGAGTGTAGACAGAACAAACCTGCGTATAAGTGCTGCTTCGGCGTTATCAAAGATGTATGATCATCTGGATATTGCTCCAGATGCTGTACAGATTTTAACAGAATCATTAAAAGATCCTGCTTGGCGGGTGCGTCGATATGCTGCTGATGCCTTGGGGAATATAGGTGTTAATGCAAAATCCGCGATCGATCCAATTATTGCAGCTTATAAGGAAGACAAAAACTATACCATGCGTCAAAGTGCTGTTGTAGCTTTAGGTCTCATAGGTAGTGTAAGTGATGCGAAAGATGGTTTGAAAATTTTACCTGTATTGAATCAAGCATTAAATGATCAAAGCGACATTGTGCGTAGTAGTGCTGCTGAGGCTATGAGATTTATTACTACTAAATTTGCGGAAGACGCAAAAAGCAATAAACTAAAAACTAAAGAATTAAAGAATGCTATACCCGAGTTCGAGGAAGCTTTGAAAAGTCTAGAAAAACTAGACCCAGAAGAAAAGAATTCTTTAAAAGTAACTATAGAAAATATACAGTCTAGCCTTAAGGAGTTAAAACATCGTCAATTCATTAATCAGATTCTCGAACAACCCTCGGTATGGGGTATTGGAGCTTACCTTGTCTTACTTTTCGGAATTTTTTGGCTACGTCCTTTGTGGCTACTGAAAATTGATCAAGCCCTAAAATCCGTTGGCAGCTTCAAATTGCCTGTTATTGATAAAGAGATATCCCTGAGCTGGTTGCTGCTGATACTGAAATACCACCCTAGAGTGCTAGATGCTTGGGTAGAAGCACACCTCAAATCAGCCCAAGAAGCATTCCAGCAAAAGGATACAGTACGCAACAGAAACGTTTATATTCCCATCCCTGTGGTAAACAATGGCCAGACTTTTGCCCAACTCAGGGGTAAAGATTTACGTTCAACTTTTAAAAAACAACGTGCTTGTCTACTCATTCAAGGTGATGGCGGGGTAGGTAAGACAAGCCTTTCATGTCAAATTGCTAACTGGGCAATGTCAGATGATGAGACAGAACGTCTGTGCAAACACCGGATGTTGCCAGTGTTAATTGAGGAAGAATTGGAAATCCCAAATGAGATTGAAAACCAATCGGTACAGGGGAAAAAATCACCTTCCACCCGTACTTTGATAGCCGCAATTCAGGGGCAATTGCAAAACTTAACGGATGAAACAGAAGATATTTCTGAACAACTACTAGAACGTCTGTTGAGAGAGCGTCGGATTCTGGTCATTGTAGACCATCTTTCAGAAATGAACGAAGCGACACGTAAGGCAATTCGCCCAGACTTTCCTGATTTTTATGTTAATGCTTTAGTTGTCACCTCACGTTCTGAAGAAAAGCTTGGTGGAGTCACTAAAACTACCCTCAAGCCTTTACTTATTGAAGGCAACCGCCTATCGTCTTTCATGGAAGCCTACTTAACCCAGGCGAACAGACGCGACTTGTTCACCGATCCTGAGTTTTTCCAAGCCTGTAGCCACCTGTCGCAAATGGTAGGAGGACGAAAAGTTACCGCTCTACTGGCGAAACTCTATGCTGACCAGTTGATTGCTGTTAAAGTTGAGGGGATTCAGCAATCGCCTTTAATTAGATCAGGCAACATCCCCGAATTGATGCTGTGGTATCTTAATGAACTCAACCGCAGTGTGACTGCTGAAGGTAATAAATTAAGCGATCGGATTGTGCGACAAGATGCCAAAATAATTGCTTGGGAGTGTGTAAAACAAACTTTTCAACCAACAACAGCTAAAAGAGATACAATCGTAGCTGTCCTCAGCGGAAATGATCCAGAAAATCGTCTCAAATATCTTGAAGAACGTCTGCACCTTATTCAGACTATTGGTGCAGCACAAGATAAAATCCGTTTCGCCCTCGATCCTTTAGCTGAATATCTCGCTGCTATGCAGATGTTGGAACTTTGCCAGAACAATCAAGACTTCTGGAACGAATTTTGGCATCAAATCACAACGGCATCAGTGGGGATAGACCCAATTACAGGTTTCTTGCTGGCTTTGCAAGACTGCATCCAAATTTTAGGTAAAGAAGCAAATGTACCTCAGACGATCACTGTGGGATTGAGTCAGTTACTCGATGCAACGGAGTTAGTAGAGGTTCAACAAGATTTCCTTACAAAAGAAAAGGGTGTGGAAATTGCCAAACTGGAAGCAGAGACGCAAATGGAGAAGGCTAAGGCAGTTGATAACAGTGGTGGTAATGGTTCAGGCTTGCTTGATGGGTTGATAGCCACAACATTAAGAAACCAAGCAATTCAGCAACACCTAGTCAAGTCTTCGATGAAATTAGAGAGTTCAGCGCCATCGGCTGCATTTCCTCAAGGTCAAATTATTTGTACTCATTGTGGGACTAAAAATCCGTCATCTCACAAGTTTTGCTCTAAATGTGGTGTCGCTCTAACTATTGAATGTGATGTAGAAAAAAATTAGCATATTCCTTAGTTATCAACTGTTTATATTTTTTTGCATTATTGCGTGTTTACACGCAATAATTCAATCCTGAAAGGGGTTTAGCCGAGATACCCATATAGTATTGGCGTCACCGTGCTAAAAGAGATAATTTGTACGCTAAGGCTGAAAGTGCGATTGGGCAAGCTTTTCAAGACGTGCTTTCTCCCAGTATTTTTGTGAAATAACTATGGTTATGCTGCTAGTTTTGATCAAGTTTGAACGAAAAATTGTGATTTTACCCCTTGCATGACCAAACTGTGAACCATAGCGTGACCAAAAGTTAACGTAATTTCAAGGTTTTTAGCCAATCAAAAACCTAACTTTATGAATCAAATTATGTCCGCGTGTTTTAAATGCGAACCATAATGCAACCAAAAGTTTTATTTTTTGACTTGGTAAAAAATGCAGAGCAATACACACTAATTTAACCCTTAAATTTTAAACTTTCGGTCAAAATTTGGTTCAAAATGCCCACAATATGGTTCAAAAATATGTTTAGCCAAAAATTGAGTGATAAAGCGATGCCTGCGGCGGGCTGCGCCTACGCCGGAAATCTGAATTTTTATTTCTCTCTCATCGCGGTACGGTACAAATGAACTATTTGAGCATGTTCCTTGCTGTAATCAAGTTTTGAGTTTTTTGAACTCCATTTATAGCTTTTAACTATATGTTGTCCTAGTACAGAGTGAAGTATTTCGTGACCGTTTGGCTAAATTATCGTTCAAATCACAAAAATCGTCGTTTCAGACACTTGAAAATTTTCTTAGCGTACAAAAAACCTTTTTTTGCACGGTGATGCCATAAATCCCCACATTTTTTAAGGGGTCTGTGCCTCTCAAACCTTTATCTGGCTAGGTTTAGAGGCGTTTGTCGCCCCTTGAACAAAATCCCATTATGGGAAAAGTCTATCTACCGCTTTAAATTCTTAAACCTCGTAAAATGTGGCTCAAACAGCAGCTTGATTGTGCCAGTAGCCCCTTGCCTATTTTTCAAAATACTCACTTCTGCAATACCCCGATCTGGGCTATCAGGAGAATAATATTCATCGCGGTAAACTCCCAAAACCATGTCAGCGTCTTCTTCGATCCTGCCCGAATCCCGCAAATCAGAGAGCATTGGTCGTTTGTTAGTCCTGTCTTCCACACCACGGTTTAGTTGGGAAAGCAACATAATTGGGACATTACACTCTCGCGCTAGCAGCTTAAGCTCTCTTGTAACGTGGCCTATCATTTGGGTTAATCTGTTGCTGCTGCTATCAACCATCAGCTGCAAGTAATCAATAACAACCAACTTTACCTGCCCATGTTGTGCTATTGTTTTACGAAGTTTACTGCGGATTTGAAGTGGAGTTGAGCCAGTTGAATCATCAATTATCAGTGGTACTTCATGAATATCCGCAACTGCTTGTCCTAATACTTCCCATTGAGAATCTAAGAGTTTCCCAGATTTGAAGTAGATCATTTCAATCCCTGATTCAGATGATAAAAACCTTTTATTTATTTCTTCGCCCGACATTTCCAAACTAAAAATCATAGTTGGAGCGTTGTATTCCCTAGCAATACTAAATGCTAGTTGATGCGCCAGAGAACTCTTGCCCATACCTGGACGAGCGCCAACAATAATCAGTTCGCCTGGGTGGAATCCACCGCCAGTAAGTGCATCCAAATCATAAAATCCAGTAGCGATACCAGGCTCTTGCTCTCCTTGAAATATACGCTCTATCTCGGCAAAATTTATAACGCTAATATCCCTATTCATCCGCACTGATTTGTCGGTTTGGGTTTCATGGCGAAGAGAAAATATTTTCTCTTCAGATGCATCTAAACGTTCCGCTAAAGGCACTGATTCGTCATAGGCTAGTTTCAGGATTTGATTGGCAGCAGATATTAACTTCCTGGTGAGGTATTTCTCCATGACGATTTGAGCCAAACCATCAATATTGACTGCCGATACAGTGCGGTCAACGAGGCTTGCTAATTTGTTTCTGCCACCAACTCTTGTTAGTAAATCATTGTCAGAAAGCCAACTTGTAACAGTGAGCAAATCTATATGCTTATGCTCTCTTGCAAGTTGCAAGGCAGCGTGGTAAATATCCCGGTGAGCTTGAATATAAAACGCGTCTGCAACCAAAGTATCTGCTAGCATTTGTGTCGCTTCAGGGTCTAAAAGGATGCCGCCCAAGATTGCTTCTTCTGCTTCAATATTTTGGGGTGGCAGTTGGTCATTAACACCCGCGAAATCTAATTGTTGTGTCATCTGAGTGCCTGTTTAATTTGTTTGATTACTTCGGGTGTTAATCCAGGAATGAGTTGTTGCCCCAATCGAGTGACGGCAAATTTTAGCCAATACTCGTGCCACCAGCAAAGTTTCAAAAATTCCTGCTTGGTATGATTGATAAATTTGTTAAGGACTGCGACGTGTTCCTGCTTATCCATCCGCCTAAATTCCGGGACAGTAGCGATCGCAGTATTCCGATTAGCATCCTCTTCCTTCTGTCTCTGCCAATCCTCCCACAGCAGATTCGCAGCCTCTGGCTTATGATTCGCCCAGCTTAACGCCGCAGTTCTCGCCTCCACCGATTGGCATTGCTTTGCAACTACGAGTAGTCCACCCTTAAACATCAAAAACTCGTTTTTCTCTTCATCCGTGCCGGGGCAAGCCCATTCCTGTTTTTGTGAAGTTTTGCGAATTGGCGGGGCGAAATCTCGTCCCTTATGACTAGTTGTGTCCACTACTTGCATAGTCTCCGTGTTATTTAGCAACGTAGTGTGAGATTCAGGAATGGGATCTTGATTGGTTTCATGATCGAGATTACTTTGCTGGCCACATTCCGGATCTTGATCCTCAACTTCTCCAGAAAACACACACACTTCCTCTTTAAAATCTGTGTTTATTTCTGGATCAATATGTAATGAATATGAAGCGTTGCAGGATTGCCCTACAGCAAGGGTTTGAGGGTTTTCTTCTCTAACATCTTGGAGAGGTTCTCTAATATCTTGGAGAGGCTCTCTAACATCTTGGAGAGGCTCTCTAACATCTTGGAGAGCCATTGCTGTGTCTGGGTTTGGGCTGCTGGGTAAATCGCTGGAATGAACATTAGCTATTTTGGTATCTTTTTTCTCCCACCAAAGGACTATAGTGTTGTCACCAGATTGCCAGAAAACTAAATTCTTAGCTCTCAGCTTTGACAAAGCCCGATAAAAAGTACTTTCCGCTATTTCCCATTCAGCACAAAAATTCTTGACGTTGACGCGCCATCTCCACCCTGCTGCGCGTTTAGCTTTGAACAGGCAGTAGAGGTAAGCTTCTGCATTGAAGATTTTCGCCTTGTAACCCTGCTTCAACTCCTCTGGAGTAGCCATGAAGAACTGTGATTTTTGAGGCTGATTTTGGCTTTGGAGTGCAACTGCTGCTACCATGCCGCACCTCTAAAAGCGATCACTGAGGAGTTATGAAGGCTTGTATTGGCTGTATTAGCCCGTGAATAAGCTTGCTCGAATCTCTTATAGCTCGACCCACAATCTATTACTATATAGTTATTAATAAAATGATTGTTCCTTTGGTCGTTATCGTGCGATCGCAATGTAAAGTTAGGGGTGTATACACCCGTCTCAATGGCATACAATGAGAGGAGTACACCCGTATTGAGATTGATCATTAGACATCTCCTATGGTGTTTCATTGCCAGTAGTTCAAGGTTTCTCAGGCGCGAGAACTCTGGTGGTAACAATAAAACCAAATTTCCTTGGTAGTCTAGGCTACTGAGGAAATTTGGTTTTGGGCGATCAACGAAGGAAACTCGTCTTCGGATTGTGCTGCGAGAAAATCGAGAAGGCACTCTCGGATTAATGAGCTACGATTCATCCCTCTCTGTCTGGCTACAAATTCCAACTTCGCAACAATATCTTTCTTCAATTTGGTAGTGACACCGATATGATGTTTGCTCATAGTTAAGGGGAGATAATGATTAACTCAATCATAAGTCTATTCGAGAAGTACGGGGGTACTACTTATAAGGTTAATCATAGATCAAGCAATTTGATTTGTGTAGGAGTAATCCAAGAATTTTGAAAACATTTTAAATTTTTACAGCCCAAGACGATCGCTGCTTTCAAGGAATTGAATGTATCTTTGTACCAACAATGAACGCCTATATAAATAAAGTACAAAAATAATATACTTTTTGTGCATTTATAATATGTTCGTCGTTACTGGTAGCTAGATTTTGATAGGATTGTCATCCCTGCTGACTAACTTTGTGGTCACTCAATGAAATTTTTTTTCCAGGCAACATCTCTATTTTTTGCTAAATAGCCGATGACAAATCCAGATAGATTAACTTGCTATTTACCATGAAAGTGGTAAATAGATTAGGAACAATTGTTCCTGAGTGGAACGACAGAATGAGCATTTGGGGGTGTAGATGTCCACTACTGGACATAAAGAGGGTCAAAAGGCTGATTATTCCGTGGGGAAATTCACAAAAGTTAACGCCTGTTGACGGTGCGATCGCACTTCAGGAACCACGGTTCCTGAAGTGCGATCGCAAGCCTTCGATCCCTGATCCGTTCAAAGCATGATTTTCTAGCGCAATACGGATCTAACTTGTCAGTTTGAACTGGGTAAAAAAGTATAATCCTTTACTGCATAGCTGTTTACCGAATGATTGAAATAGCTAGATTTATGAGCACTGCTGATAGATTTGTGATCACTCGTTGGAAGAATCAGCTTTATTGTTTGTTAGATAGGCATTGGACAACTTCAGGAACCACGGTTCCTGAAGTGTGATCGGTTGAGGTCATGTCTGACCCTCCCCTTGTTGCCCAAATAAGTATTGAAGAATGCGCTGGTTTTCGGTCTGAATTCCCCTCACTACAGCCCGGTCGGCTTCTGCGTTTTCAACAAACCGTGTCATCAGTGTTGTTAATTGGTCAAGCCGTTCCTCAGCATTTAGTTGAGCAACTGCCAGACGGTCAAGGTTACTCGTTGCCTGTGACATTCGCTCTACTAGGCGATTAATGGATTCACTGTTTCTTTCAGCCATCCTTGCCGTTGAAATTAGTAACTCTTTGATGGTTTCCATTTCGTCCTCTATCTGGTTTAGGCGCTCTGCGCTCACGCTGCCCCCTTGCCCTTCTTAGGTGAAGAGGAGTCGTGTTCAGCTACGTAGTCCCTGACAAAATCTGAGACTACCTCACTCATATTCTTTCCTTGCTTGGCACAAACCGCTTTGAAATTATTGCGTAACGATTCAGGCATAAAGACTCTTAACGAAATAATTTTTTCTTCTTCATTAGGCATAGCGGCAAGAAATGTTAATACTGTGCATCTAGCCTATTGTGTCACCACAACTGACTATAGATCGATAGCCAGTAATTGCACAAGTACCAGTCTATGTCATACTGCATATTATGCTAGTGTATTCTTAAGCGAATAAACGCGCAAAACCTCTATCACACGGGACTTACAGCCAAGTAACCGTGTCAGATTCTCATGTCCTCTTATTACCTAAACCAAGCCTATGGAAGCGACAGACACCGGAAAGAATAACGTTATTAGCCCTTCAAACAATGGCAACGGAGCGAGTAAACAATCCCAGGACAAGCCAAAGAAAGCCCGTAAACTCGTGGGCATCCCTACGGGCGCAGTACTTTCATCAATGACGAACGTGCTTTATACCGCTCACGTTGCCAAAGACCCTGTTAGCTGGGATGCAATTGAGAACTATCAGCCGTTTTCACCAGCCGCTGATGGTTCCCGATTAATGATTAAAGTCAGTAAAACCAAAGCTGTTGACCTCCGCACTCGCAAGAGTTCGCCTGTGGGGTATGGTCAAGCGTACCCAGTCGATTTGTCCACAACTCCTAGCAAGCCAGATTTTTAGAAACTGCCCAATAATGACAAGCGATCGCACTCCCTGGCAGTTGGGCGATCGCCTCTCAATGGGTAGTCTCCACCGATTGAAAACTACACAACAAGAGAATTATGAACCAATCAGAATATCCAAGCAATGAGATCCACAAAGTTGGATTTCCAGAGGGTCAGTTATTGGCCAATGGGGCCACACCTGAAGAGTGCGCTGAAATTTCTGCTGCATATCTTCAAGGCAAGCCACTGCCCACGAGTGAGAACGAAGTTATCAACCGAATCAATGACCGACTCACCCAAACCAGCGGCTACGGACAGTCAAGCGTTGGGCAAGCCGATGCAAAGTAGCAGTATTCCCCCAGAGTGGTACGAAGCTCAGGCAGAGCTAGCAGCCCAAGAACTTGATTTTGATTTGCACCTAGCTGCGTGTGAATCGGAAATCAAGCATGGAATCAGCGCCAGCTTGGAACCAATGCCTCAACCAGATCCACAGCCGCTTGATAACTCGGTTTACAACTTCAACGCGATTCTAGACGCAGATTAACCATCAAGCCCCCAAGCACGGGGGCCTCAAGTTTTATGAAAAGTGAAAACAATCTAACTTGGCTACTGATAGCAGTATCAGCGCTAGGTTTCACATTTTGGTATCAAGAGCAAGAAAGCGACCATCAAACCAGTATTCAGCAGTTGCAGAGAGATTTGAGTAGCTGCCAGTCGGATTTCAAATCATTCAAAGATGGGGTGACTTATGGCAGAGGTAAATAATCAACAGAAAATCACAGTTGAGATTCCCACCGAACGGGGCAATTTCGCCCCACTCTCCACTACACCCCAGCAACCCAGCAAACTAGACCTTTTTCGACGTGGTTGGGTAAACGCGATCGCACTACCGGACAATTTACCGGACTTGGCTTTTCACCTTGCGGCACACATAACGATTCCCGCGCTGTTTAGCAGCTGCTGGGTGAATATTCCCTTTCCTGGGTTTATCCGCTTGGGAGTGTTGGGAGTGTTGGCGATCGCTGGAATTGTCGCCCTTTACTTGCGGCAAGCCGTGCCAGAGGTCAAAGATATTCTTCTGCTCCGTGTTGGCTTAATTGCTGTGGGGGTGCTGCTAGGAATATGAGCAGTGATTTACACCCATCCCAGTTACACCAACACTTGCAGATGTACACCTGTGCCAAGTGGTCATTTTGGGGCAGTTTAGCTGTCAGCTGTGGCTTATTGTTCCTGGGGGCAACTCAAAAGCCAGAGTCTAAGCCGTGGATACTTGGCGCGTCCGTTGGTGTTCTCGAAGTAGGTCGAAGACATCGCCAAACAGCCAAACTTCTTCTTGAATCACTTGGAGATATCGACCGAGCATCACGGGTCAACTTCCAAGCGTGGGCCCGTGCCAACACTCAACCCACAGCACAGTTAGCGCTGACAGTTAGTAGCATCGATGCCAACTGGAAACCAGAGAACCTGATTACAGATCCAGTTGAGTACATCCAGAAAAAACAAAAACACGTCGCCTTGGTCGGTGGCACTGGTGACGGCAAATCAACTTTTACCCAGTATCTATCCTCTAAGATTGGCGGTCGCGTTGTCGTCTACGACAGCGACGCTAAACCAGATGATTGGGCATGGCTGGATCAAGCCGATGTTATTGGCAGAAAGGGCAACTTCAAAGCCATCGATACCGCAATGGGTAATGACCTCAAAACCTTGGAGGAGCTTGTAGAGCTTCGCGGAGAGAGGGGAGATAACGCGATCGCCGGTCGGGAGCGATTCATGATCGCGGAAGAATTCCCCATTTTGGTGGACGAATGCGACAATGCCACCACATGGATCAAACGCCACGCTAAACGGGGCAGGCGATACAAACAGTTTATTTGTGCCTTGGCCCAAAATGACACGGCTGAAAATTACGGCTTGCAAGGTGACAAAGACACCCTTTACAGCTGCTTTGTCTTGGTGCGTTTGGGGCAGTTTGGGCGGGACTACGCCAGGACTAAACTTAAAGATCCTCAACTAGAGCAGTGGTTGAAAGCTGGTGGTAAAAGGCGGTTCATGGTCGATGACTGCCCTTGTGAGCTTGACCTTAGCAACTGGGGAGCAGGGGGCAGGGAGCAGCAGGAAACCTCCTCCGGGGGAGATGAGGAGGTGCAATCGCAGCCTACAGCCATGAATGAGTTTGAGCAAGCTATCCTCACCTGGGGTCAATCCCACGCAGGGGAACTGCTCAAAGCCCGGACGCTGCAACAGTCCACCCGTCTGTTCGCTGATGTGAGTGCTGAGGATATCCGCATTATGTTTCGAGCAATGGCTGATCGGGGTCTGGGAGAAGTGGAAGGGGTGAGCGATCGCCTTGGTTGGAAGTGGTCTTCGTAAGTGTAGGCAACCGTCCACACTTCGTCTACAACGTGTCTACAGAAAAGCTTAACCTTTGTATGTGTGAGGTTAGCGCAATTTTGTTGCCGAGTATAGACCGAGTTTTTGCCGAGTGTATATCCCCTATCCTCACGCTATACTCTGTCTACATTGTCTACAGTGTCTACAACCAGTCAGGGAGGGGCGTAGATGCCGAAAATCCCACTTTTAGCGGGTTTTGGGCAACTGTAGACGCACCAATGAACGCACCAAAAACGCCCAAAAGCATGATTTCCAAGGCTTTTGGGCGTCTACAGTTGAGCTATAGCCTACTTCTCCAATTCCTTGATAAAAGCCTCTATTGCCTTCCCCGATGCCGATTGCTTGCCCATTTTCAGTTTGCCGAGAGTGCGATCGCGAATTTCTTGATAGTCTGGAATTGGTTTTTTTTCTGACCGCCTGAGAGGATCTGCCTTCTCTCTCAGGCGCTCAATTCCCCCAGGCGTTCATCAAGCTCTCTCTTCACTTCGTTGATGTGCGCGGTATTCGCCCGAACTAACTCATTCATCCGTTCAGAATTAGCGATCGCGCTCTCCACTTCTCGTCTAATCAACTCCTGTATGTCTACAGGTGTAGACTTTGTAGACAAAGCTGAAGGTGTGCCAATAATGCCCCTTAAGAGCCTTGCAGCAGTCTGGTTGAGTGATTCATCATCACTGGACTGCAACGCCTGTAACGCCTCTATTTCAGCGTCACTCAGCCGGAACGAAATTACTTTGCTACTCATGTAGACTACCTGTAAACGTATTTGTCTACATAGTAAAGCATTGTCTACAAATATGTCTACAAAACTGTTGACACGTTGTCTACTCATTGTCTACAGTTGTGTATACAATCGGTAAACACCGCTAATTTAAAGGGCGATCGCCCGTACCGTCCAAAGTCAAGCGATCGCCCCACACCAAAATCTCAAAGGAGACTCAATGATAAATAACTGTAAACAATGCCCCCACTTTTTAGCAAGCGCCAATATTCCCGCCATTGGCCAATGTAATTATTTTGGAGGGGCAGTGAAAGGATGTGACAAGGCTTGCCTTTATTCCCATGTAGCGCCTGCGGCTGCCAAGTAGTAACCTTCCTTCACTCCCCAAGTCCGGGGAGTGTCACCCAATTAAGGTATCGTCGTTAAATTCAGGTGGGAGCGATCGCAGGTCTGGTTTTTTTGTATCTTTTTTTCTGCCTGACATCTTTGGCAGGATTAATTTACGCTTTCGCATCATTTTGCTTAAAGCATCTGCTGTGATGGGTTTCCCCACCAGTTCTGATAAAATTTTAGCGACTTGGGGGTAGCTCCAGTCCCCTTTTAATTCTTCGATAACTTGCAATACCATTTCAGGTTCTACAGCAGGTTTTATTCCGCGCTTTAGTGGCATCACTAGGCTCCAACGGTCGCTACTGTTTGATTTAGAGCTTTTGAAAATCTTGTTATCTCAGCATCTAATCTACCCTCAATTATTGAGGAGGCATCACCAAGACAAGATTCTTCCATCTCTGCTGCCATGTTCAACAAATAGTTCTCAATCAAATTGAGCAAAGGGATGGCGATCGCATCTTCTACTTCAGGGATTTCCGAGGCCAATACTTGATGCACTGTTGTATTGACAAGGGTTTTAATTGCATCTTTCATCTTTCTTCCAGCGCAACACTCAACAACACTGTTATTATCTCAAAAATCACGCCTAATTTTACATTTGTTTTGTTAAATAATGGAGACGCGATCGCAATCACAGCAACGGGCTTAACTGGATACCTGGTTTCTCTGCGCTTTGAGAAGTGCGATCGCCGAATTAAAAACAGAACGATAAAGATTCACCGCGACGGGGTTTTATAAAAGCGTGGGTGTAACATAACGTGCCTCATGTCTATAAAAAGCTCACCTCATCACCGCAATGGGGTTTAATAAAACCTGGGTGTTCTCGGAAAGAACCATTATCGCGAACTAATTATGAGTACAAACGAACTATCAAGCGAACTGTCTATTGAAGTTTTACAAGCCTCCCTTGATGCGAAAATTGGGGATAGCTTCTATACCCTCGACACTGAACCCGACGTGCTATCACAACTTTTGGCAGACAAGCGATCTGAGAACACCCGCCTAGCCTATGAAAAAGATATCAATGATTTTCTCAAGGTAATGACGGGCAAGCCTGCCACACCTGATGTGGTGCTGGAATTTCTCCACCTTGAACAAAAGCAGGCGATCTCTGTGGTGCTGAAGTACAAAGCACAAATGATCCGCAAGGGGTTAAAGGAAGCCACTGTTAACCGACGACTAGCAGCGCTCAAAAGTCTGGTAGTGACCGGGCGGAAGTTGGGTGTGTGCGATTTCAGTCTAGAAGATGTAGAAAGCGAACGGGTGCAAAAGTACCGCGATACATCGGGAATTGACCGGGCAACATTTGAAGTGGTTCTCAACCAGTGCAATTTATCCACTGCCAAGGGTAAGCGTGACTATGCCTTACTCCGGCTGCTTTGGGGGAATGCTTTGAGGCGTAACGAGGTCAGCCAGTTGAATATTAGTGATTTTGATCCTGAGACTAAAACACTGCGAATCTTGGGTAAGGGGAGGGGAACCCAGACTGAGGTAATCGACCTGGGAATGGGAACAGTGCAAGCAATTAATGAATGGTTAGCAACTAGAACCAGTGTGCTACACGATTCCCCGTTATTCGTGTCACTGGACTATGCCACTGGGGGCCACAGGCTAACCGGGGACGGCATCCGCAAAATGCTAGTGAAACTATGCAACAAGGCAGGCATCAAAAAGCTGATGTCACCGCACCGCATCCGCCACAGTGCAATTACCGCCGCCCTTGATGCCACTGATGGAAACGTGCGGAAAGTGCAAAAACTCAGCCGTCACCGCAAGCTGGACACACTGATGATTTATGACGATAACCGCCACAAGGATCAGAGGGACATTACAGAACTGCTTGATGGGATGTTTTAAAGATGATCAAGGAGTTATTTACCTGGCGAAAACTACTGTCGGTTAACAGATTATCAAGCCAGTAAATAAAAAGCTTGGCGATCACGAGTTTATTTTGTACGTTATCGTTGACGGCTGGTTGCAGCGCTCTTGCTTGCAGTAACTTCCGACTTCAACTTACAACTTAACCAGCTAGTTGGTGGAAGTCGGAAGTCAGGAGTTGGGGGCCAGTTGTGATCGCGCTCCGGCTGCCTTGCTTTTTGCATCAACTCACGTTGCAGGTTTGGGCTTTTATAATTGCAGGTCGCTACAACTACGCTTAACGACTATCTCATCTAGCTTTTTGTGAAAGTCTTCAACAGTTCCATCATTGTCTACTTTAACGTCAAACTTGTGATGCAATAGGCATTCATCTAACTCTCTAACGCCACGCCGATGTACTCCTCTGATTAGTACCATTGTTGCATCTAATTCTCTCAAGGCGTTAAACTGACTCACCAACCTCGTAGCCAAGACAACAATATCTGGATCTTGTTGGCTCAATTTTTTCAGTACGTCTTTTCCTCTTTCTGTTACCCCTTCGTGATCATGGTAGTCAATCAGTGCTTGAGTGAAACCTGACGCATCCTCCCAATTTTTGTCTGGTGCTACGTATACTAGGCTTCCATCCCTGTAGTGTCCTGGAGCATCGGGAAAATTTTTAGCTACGACCTGCCTCAAGATACTAGCCCAGGCGAAGCGAATGAACCCATACCTTTCACAAACATAATCAACTGCGGTATCCTTGCCTGTGCCGCTACCAAAGCTACTAAAACTCAAAATTTTTGGCATCTCGTTTGCTCCTGCTTTTGTGTTTTTTTGAGCATGTCCAATAGCAGCTGCTCACGATCTAAAGGTGTACCGTCTGTCCCCAGTACCTGCCCAAAAGTATTATCAACAATTTTGCTGCCGTTCTGGTAAATATGTACATGGATACCAGCCTCTTGTGGCATTTCACTAGTCCAGAGAATCGCTGGAGTTGATGCCCAGAGTTTGAACTGACAACCTTGATATTGACTCAAATCTAGTGTGCGCTCACTATTTATAAACTCCGTGTTTTTAGAAAGGTTGGCAGCTAATTCATAAATGGGTGAGCTTATAATTGGTCTACTAGACCAATTAGAGTCAACCCCACAGTTACCGCAGAAATGTTTCTTATGTGGGTTAAGAGCGAAGTCTCCAAGGTCAAGATGTGGATGTTGGCAGTTGTGGCAATAGAGAGTGTCTAAGGGCAATCGTTTAACGACTGCCTCTAGATATGCAAGCGCGTAGGGCGGCGCTATGGCAACGCGTTTGACAGTACCTGTAGAGAACAATGGCAGTGATGGCTCAGGGGCTGTAATAACTACTACTGGGTAGTTCCTGTCTATGCTTTTCTGCCCATCAAGGTCGGGACGAGCATGAACATGAATCTGCACCTCTGTTGTATCTGGCTCATCAGTTGTGTTGATGGCTGTCGGTAGTGCTGCCCATATGCCCACCCCACCAGCGTAGTCACTAGGGTTCAGCACCAGCGGTTTCTTGACATAGTGCATGGGTTGGCTCTTATTGCTGCATTCCATAATCCCTTCACTTTTTATTACTTGTTGTATATCAGCCTTGGTTCCCCAATGCATCTGATGGGTACGACACCACCATCTCTGAGCGCCATTCCTGAACTTCCCGCAGGGTACAATGTCACAGGGAAGGATAGCGTCTGTTCCCCTGTCAGCTTCTGGAAACATACCCTTGACCCTCTCGCTAAAGGGGACTGCATTCCCCAGAGTGCGACCTTCTGCCCAAACAATAGCGAACTCTTCAGTCATGGGACTGGGGGGCGCAATAGATTCTTCTATACCCAGTGACTTTCTGTACTTGGTTTCACCCCGCTTCTTTTCAGGGTTGTACGGTTCGTCTACTAGATACAAGTAGGTAACCCCTTTTTTAAGTACTCTTTTAACGTACATATCGGAAAGCCTTGCTAATAATGCAGGCTTATGATAACAGGAGTTACCGTATACGGTAACTATTTCTTAAGGATTGTGGTCAGCTCCCTACCCACCTTACGTACCGCTACTCCTGATTACCTTTTATACAAGCAAACGCATTGGTCATGCTTCCGTGGATGTTCTGACTTACGTCCCCACTTTGACTACATTTGTCACATTTGAACCCATTATTTGTAGCGACCTGCAATACTAATTGCTCAAACCTACAATTAAGGTATTTTCAGTTTCCGAACAGATGTTCATTTCACCCCGTCACTTGCAAGTTTTTTCAAAAAGTGACTTTTTAAGGGCGATTTGGGGTTCAGCCGGGAGGTAGAGTCGAGGGGAAACTGCTATGATTTACTGCTATCTGATATCACTTAGTTGCTAGCAATAGCTGATAGCGCTATGTCTGAAAAAACCCCTGCAAGCCAAATGATTCGCGTCCCCACAGCCTTAGTTACAGCAGTGAAGGAATTGTCTACCTTACATCGCCAGGGACACACAAAGGCTATTTTGCAGGCATTACAGGAACTAATAGCAAGCTTGGGCAGCAGTGCTGCTATCAGTGAATCAGGTAGTGATAGCAGTGTTGTCATTGATGAATCAGTCTTTGATAGCAGCAAGGTGATAGTAGATATTTTAGAGCGACTAGCAGTACTGGAAGATAGAGTTGAGGCAATGCAGGAGCAGCCATCCAGGGCGAAAACTGGTAAGACTTTACCTGTTGACCTGGAGAAGAAAATGCAGTCTCATTCAGCGCGGCTATTACAGAATCAACAGCCGATAGCAACACCTGATATCAACGCCTGCCCTCAGTGCCAATCAACCAAGTTGAGCCGTTGGGGAAAGGACAAGCGCGGAATCAAGCAACGCTTTAAATGCAAGGACTGCGGAAAAGTCTTTGTTTCGTAGGCGATCGCCGATCCTTGTTCGTTCTTCTTCAAACCTTGTTCATCGATAATTTTCTGGATATCCAGAAAAAGCGATCGCTCACTTTATTAAACTGTGTATCGCTAGCTATAGATGATGCCAAATACTAAGTTATTGAATACACTAAGTACTGAGCCACCCCAAAAGGTGGCTCTGAGTTTGCATATACAAATTAAATTTTATGGACTTTTCCAAAATTAAACAAGCGTTACTCAGCCTACCGGATAATGCTGACGAATCGATAGTTTGTAGCATATTTATCTCAGAACTACTAAAAATTTTAGGTTTTGATGTAATGGAAACTGTTCCACAGTTTAATACGGGGAATGGTGGTAATACTGCTGATTACGCTGTTCGCAAGAACTCTGAGGACGATATCTTCATCAAAACCAAGTCAAATCCTTACCTGTTAGTGGAGGTAAAAGGCAGAAATATCAACCTCAATCCAAATTCTGCTCAATACAAGTCAACAGTTAACCAACTCAAAAATTATTTACTTGCCCCAAATTGTAAATCTGCTCGATGGGGAATTATCACCAACGCTAACTATATCCAATTATTTAGAAAACATGGCAAGGCTATACATCCTGCGTTTCCCTGTCTAGAAATTACACCAGATAACTTGGATAAAATTGTCTTGGCAATCAAGCAGAAAGTAGATGAACCGCAAAAAGCTTTGACTGTGGCAGTTTACAACAACAAAGGCGGGGTGGGTAAAACCACAACAACAATCAACTTAGCAGCTACGTTGGCACTACTAGGAAAGCGAACGTTAATTGTTGACTTCGACCCAAACCAACAAGACCTCACAAACTCATTAGGTCTTAAACCCGAAGAAGATACCTTGTATTCGTGGTTGGTAAATAAGAACAGCCAATTACCTGATGGATTGATCAGATCATGTAAATTCTCTTCAAAACCCAGTATTTCATGGCAATTCGACATCATTACCAGTGATGAAAAACTTCAACATTTACAAGAAGAAAGGCTGCGTGAAATGATTAGTCCTCTCAGGCTGAGGCAAGCATTAGAGCCATTAAAGTTGCGATATGACTATATTTTGATTGACTCTCCACCAAACTGGAGATTCTTTAGTCAGAGTGCGGTTTGTGCAGCAGATGTGGTTTTAATTCCCACCAAGCACAACAGCATCTTTTCACTGGAAAACGCGGTGACTGTCATTAAACGTTTTATACCTGAAATTCAAAAAGAGAGGAAAGACGGAGGGCCGATTGCACTACCTATCTTTTTCAACGGTGAGTCCATTACAGACGCAGCGAAAGGAACTGCAAAAGAGGCTATAAACCAAATCATAGAACAAGGTAAAAAAGATAAACCTTATCCTATTGACCTCACGCCCTACTTTTATCCTCGTTCAAATCATCCCATTTTTGAACTTCCCAGTTATGCACATATTGCAGGTGCTGCATTTACTCGTATACCTGCTGCTTATAAAAATAAAACAGCTTGTGGCTATTATTTAGCGCTAGCTAAGGAATATTTTTTGCAATAAATTAATAGGTTTAAAGATATGAGTTTAAGTAATGTTGGAAATTTGATGTGCCTTTATATGCATGAGATCAGCCCAGGCAAAGGCACGGATGCACCAGAGTTTTGTATTAAGGCAGCTGGAAGAGTATTGATGGAATCAGGTGGTCGTAATTGGGTTCCAGTGATTGTTAAAGAAATTGAACAAGACCAGTATGAAGTCATTGGTAACTCATTTGTTTACGCAATCGCTCTTGAACTCGGCTTAGAAAGGTTGTGGTGTATTGTTGCGGATTCTAGCGAGACAACATTTGAGTTAACCAGGATTTTGACTGGTGAGTTAATACCTAAAGTTAATCTCTCAACTGCAAGCAGGGATGAAATTCAAGCAGCGTTGCAGTACCTTATTGAAAAACCTAACAGTGAGTTAAAAGGCGTGAAGGTGGCGATCGCTACCAATCGTATTGATGAGGCTCCACGCAAAAGCTGGGGAAACTTAGAGCCGATTACAAAGCTGAAATGTGGCATAACCAAAGGCGGGAAACTGGATGCGCTCAAGGAGGTATTTTACCTTAGCCCTCAATCAGAACTAGAAGTAGTTACGCCAAAAGTCGCTATACATGATAATTTGAATGCTTTGACACTTACACAGCTAAAAGATATGGCGAAAAAGCTGGGGGTTTCTGGGTATAGCAAGAAGCAAAAAAAAGAGTTAGTTGAACTGCTATCAAAGGCTTAAGGCAATAGCTTCTCTCCCAAAACAGGCTGTTAGCCAAAAGCTTACAACTTATGCTTGAGACAGCTTTTGATTAGTTCGGTTACTAGGGGGAGGGGGAGCGACTTCCAGCATACGACGCGCTAACAGCAAATCCTCTTGCGATTCTTTACTCAGGAATCCATCTAGCTTAAATTGCAAGTTCGCTAGTTGTATGAGCGCTTGCGCTGCTGCAATGCTTACATGGCGCGGATCTTGTTCACAGCTACCTTTCCCCTCCCGATTACGGCTACTAACTCTTTTGCCATATTGAGTCCTTGGGCCTGTGCTTTGCTGCCACGGTTTCCATTGCTTTATTCGGCGGCGTTGACTTTCTCGTGCTTCTGGTGTCCATCTGGGCATTTTTTATCAATTAGGGGTAGATATAGCGTGGCTATATCTACGCCAAGTAAGCGATCGCTGTGAATAGTTCGTTTGTCAGTTGTGATTCTGAAAATTTTTCAGAAAATTTTTCAGATGAGAAGATACCCCGATCTGCCTTTTCAAATCAATCCACTCAGCACTACGCATCCCATGTTTATAGCTATTACGAGCGCTAATCGCTTTGCCCTCTAGCGTTGCTGGCCCCGTGCTGTACTGCCACGGTTGCCACTGCTGTATCAATTGTCTCTGCCTCTCTCTTGCTTGTGAAGTCCACCGGGGCATGGTTATTTGCCTCTAGTCGCTGTTTTATTTCTTCTTGCTCAACTTGTAACTGGTTGAGTTGTTTGTTTACAAAGTTTTTGATGAACGTCGCGGGTTTTTTTGGATTCTTGATTTCATGCAGCAGCGCCGCGCACTTTCTCATTTCGGCTTGGCATTTTAGGCTGAGGTTGGCGAATTCTAGGGGGAGTTGAGGGAAAGTTCCCAGCACTTCTGGCGACTCATATCCGCCGATCGCTTTATTCATGAAGTTGGCCGCCAGGGTGTTGAGCATTGCTATTTGACTATGCAAAATGACTTCGATTTCTGTCCAATCGCCATCTTTGGTGCTTTTGACTCGCTCGTACACCCCTTCAACAATAGCAATGAAATTTTCTGATTCGGGCGGAAGCTTGCCAGCACGCGCCATTATCTGTGCCTGCGAGAATCCAGGAACAGAGAAGTGTTTTAAATAGGTTTTGTCAGCGCTGACTTTGGTCGGTTTTTTATTCATGTTTTAGGTTGGCATTGAGCCGAGATAGCTACATATTCGGAAATTAAGGCTGGAAACGATTATCC